>NZ_JBTYMC010000486.1:0-3414 GCF_054880855.1 Streptomyces sp. S6
CGCCGGAGCGGCCGAAGCCGGCCTCGGCGCGCTCGGCCGGCCCCGCCCCGCCCGGCTCTTCGCATCCGAGGAGGCCGCCTGATGCTCGACCAGCACAGCTCGGCAGGTTCCCCCGCCTCCGGCACCGTGATCAGAGGAGAAACTGTGCCCCCTGTGCCTCCGGCCTCGCCGGCCGACGCTCGACGGACGGCGGTCGACGTGGCCGCGCTCCTGGAGCGCGGTCGCACCCTGGCCACCCCGGTGCTGCGGGAGGCCGTCGGTCGGCTCGCTCCCCCCATGGACACCGTCGCCGCCTACCACTTCGGCTGGATCGACGCCCAGGGCAACCCCACCGAGGGCGACGGCGGCAAGGCCGTGCGCCCCGCGCTCGCCGTGCTCTCCGCCGAGGTCACCGGCGCCGACCCGGCCGTCGGCGTGCCCGGCGCGGTCGCCGTGGAACTCGTCCACAACTTCTCCCTCCTGCACGACGACCTGATGGACGGCGACGAGCAGCGCCGCCACCGCGACACCGTGTGGAAGGTGCACGGCCCCGCCCAGGCGATCCTCGTCGGCGACGCCCTGTTCGGCCTCGCCTACGAGGTCCTGCTGGAGTCCGGCACCGCGGGCGCCGGGCGCGCGGCCCGCCGCCTCACCAGCGCGACCCGGGCCCTCATCGACGGCCAGGCCCAGGACATCTCCTACGAGCACCGCGACCGCGTCAGCGTCGAGGAGTGCCTGGAGATGGAGGGCAACAAGACCGGCGCGCTGCTCGCCTGCGCGTCCTCCGTGGGCGCCGTCCTCGGCGGGGCGGACGAGAAGGACGCCGACACCCTGGAGCGCTACGGCTACCACCTCGGCCTCGCCTTCCAGGCCGTGGACGACCTCCTCGGCATCTGGGGCGACCCCGTCGCCACCGGCAAGCAGACCTGGTCCGACCTGCGCCAGCGCAAGAAGTCCCTGCCCGTCGTGGCCGCCCTCGCGGCCGGCGGCAGCGCCTCCGAGCGGCTCGGCGACCTGCTCGCCGCCGACGCGAAGAGCACCGACTTCGCGAACTTCTCCGAGGAGGAGTTCGCGGCCCGCGCCGCCCTCATCGAGGAGGCGGGCGGCCGGGAGTGGACCGCGGCGGAGGCCCGCCGTCAGCACACCATCGCCATCGAGGCCCTCGGCGACGTGGACATGCCCGAGCAGGTGCGGGACAAGTTCACGGCGCTCGCGGACTTCGTCGTCGTACGAAAGAGATGATCACTATCGGTCGAATAGCCCTCGCGTAGTCGCCGGCCGGTGCCGCGAGGAGAGCGGACAGCACCGGCCGACGGCGGACCCACAGCAGCACGACTTCGCACGACTGCACTGATAGGGGAAGCCATGACAGCGACGACCGACGGAAGCACCGGGGCCCTGCCGCCCCGCGCTGCCTCGGCCAGCGACACCGACATCACGACCCCCGTGGCGGCCGGGGTACAAGAAGCCGCCGAGCGTGCCATGCGCCGCGCCACCGACCACCTGCTCGCCCACCAGGACGCGCAGGGCTGGTGGAAGGGCGACCTGGAGACCAACGTCACCATGGACGCCGAGGACCTGCTGCTCCGTCAGTTCCTCGGCATCCGCGACGAGAAGACGACCCAGGCGTCCGCCCTGTTCGTCCGGGGCGAGCAGCGCGAGGACGGCACCTGGGCCACCTTCTACGGCGGACCCTCGGACCTCTCCGCGACCATCGAGGCGTACGTCGCCCTCAGGCTCGCCGGGGACGACCCGGGCGCCCCGCACATGCTGAAGGCCGCCGCATGGGTGCGGGCGCGCGGCGGGATCGCCTCCGCGCGGGTCTTCACCCGGATCTGGCTCGCGCTGTTCGGCTGGTGGAAGTGGGAGGACCTGCCCGAACTCCCGCCGGAGCTCATCTACTTCCCGCGCTGGTTCCCGCTGTCGATCTACAACTTCGGCTGCTGGGCGCGGCAGACGATCGTCCCCCTCACCGTGGTCTCCGCGAAGCGCCCGGTGCGTCCGGCGCCCTTCCCGCTGGACGAGCTGCACACCGACCCGGCGCGGCCGAACCCGCCCAAGCCGCTGGCGCCGCTGGTCAGTTGGGACGGGCTGTTCCAGCGGCTCGACAAGGTCGTGCGGGGCTACCGGCCGTTCGCGGTGCGCCGGCTGCGCAAGGCCGCGCTGAACTCCGCCGCCCGCTGGATCGTCGAGCGGCAGGAGAACGACGGCTGCTGGGGCGGGATCCAGCCGCCCGCCGTGTACTCGGTGATCGCCCTGTACCTGCTCGGCTACGACCTCGAACACCCCGTCATGCGCGCCGGGTTGGAGTCGCTGGATCGTTACGCCGTGTGGCGCGAGGACGGCGCGCGGATGATCGAGGCGTGCCAGTCGCCCGTGTGGGACACCTGCCTCGCGACGATCGCCCTCGCGGACGCCGGAGTGCCCGCGGACCACCCGCAGCTGGTGAAGGCCGCGGACTGGATGCTGGGCGAGCAGATCGTGCGGCCCGGCGACTGGTCCGTGTCGCGGCCAGGGCTGCCGCCGGGGGGCTGGGCGTTCGAGTTCCACAACGACAACTACCCCGACATCGACGACACCGCCGAGGTGGTCCTCGCGCTGCGCCGGGTGCGCCACCACGACCCGGAGCGGCTGGAGAAGGCGATCGCGCGCGGGGTGCGGTGGAACCTCGGGATGCAGTCCCGGGACGGGGCGTGGGGCGCGTTCGACGTCGACAACACGAGCCCGTTCCCCAACCGGCTGCCGTTCTGCGACTTCGGTGAGGTCATCGACCCGCCGTCCGCCGACGTCACGGCGCACGTCGTGGAGATGCTCGCCGTCGAGGGGCTCTCCCACGACCCGCGCACCCGGCGGGGCATCGCCTGGCTGCTGGCCGAACAGGAGCCGGACGGCTCGTGGTTCGGGCGCTGGGGCGTCAACTATGTGTACGGCACCGGCTCGGTGGTCCCCGCCCTCACCGCCGCCGGCCTGCCCGCCCAGCACCCCGCGATCCGCCGCGCCGTGTCCTGGCTGGAGCACGTCCAGAACGACGACGGCGGCTGGGGCGAGGACCTGCGCTCCTACCAGAACTCCACGAAGTGGGCGGGCAGCGGCGCCTCCACCCCCTCCCAGACCGCCTGGGCCCTCATGGCCCTCCTCGCCGCCGGAGAACGCGGCTCCCTCGCCGTCGAACGCGGCATCACCTGGCTCGCCGCCACCCAGCACGACGACGGCTCCTGGGACGAGCCCTACTTCACCGGCACCGGCTTCCCCTGGGACTTCTCCATCAACTACCACCTCTACCGCCAGGTGTTCCCCCTGACGGCCCTCGGGCGGTACGTCAACGGGGAGCCGGTGTTCGCGAGGGGGGCGGCGGAGACTAAGGGGAGCACCGGGCGGGGCGCCGCCGAGGCGAGGGCCGGCACCGCCGCCTCCCCGCACCCGCACGCCGAGCCC
>NZ_JBTYMC010000487.1:0-3408 GCF_054880855.1 Streptomyces sp. S6
CCGCCTCCCGCGCGACCCGCTCCGCGCGCTCCAGGGTCTGCGGCACGCCGTGCTGCCCGCCGCCCTGGTTCAGCTTCGTCAACTCGGGTGCCAGCGCCGCGAGTCGCGCCGCCAGATCGTCCGCCTTGAGGCCGCTCGCCCGGACGGCGTCCAGCGCGTTGGAGGCCGCCAGCAGGGACTGGCGGGCGCGCTCCACCGCGGGCGCGAGGCGGGCCAGCTGCGTCTCCGCCTTGCCGAGCAGTGGGCCGAGACTGCCCGCGAAACGGTCCAACTCCTGCTTGGCCCTGAGGAGTTCGTCCTTGGCGCGGGTGAGGTCCGTGCGGGCCTGGGACGCTGCCGAGGTCTCCAGGTCGTCACGGTCGAGGTCGTAGGTGTCGACGGCGGTGATGTACTGCTGGCTCACCTCGTCGATCCGGCGGCCGATCTCCTCGAACGAGCCGACGGCTCTGCGGGCCGCCGCCGAGTCGTCCACCGCGGTGATCGTCTCGATCGAGATCCGCAAGTCCCGCTGCGCGGTGTCCAGTTCGTAGAACGCCGCCGCTGCCGCGTCCTTCGCCGCCTGCGCCTCGGCCCGCATGCCCTCCGACCGGCCGCCGAACCAGCGCCGGGTACCGCCGCCGGCGAAGGAGGCGGGGAGGGCTAGGGCGGTGAGGAGGGGGAGGGCGGTGAGGAGGGTCAGGGTGTCCCGTAGGGGGGTGGGGGTGGGGGCGGGGGTACTACGGGGCGTACGGGCGCCCCTCAAGGGCCGGTCCGGTCGACTCTCGTGTGAAGGTGTCGCCGTCACGTCCCTCTCCCGCGCTGTCGTCCGTCCTGCCTGGCCCGGTTCCATTCTCCCACCGTTGAAGGACGAACACACAGGACGGTCGGTTCACGCCGGGACGCGGCGGCTCCCGGCCCGAGGGGCTCAGCCGGCCGTACGGATGTGGAGGTCGCCGTCCGTGACCTGTGCGGTGATCTCGTGCGCACTGTCGTCGGCGCGCGGCACGGAGACCTCGTTGTCACCGTCGTTCACCTTCGCCGTCACCTTGTACGTCGCCTTCGGCACCTCGATCGTGACGTTCCCGTCGTTCGCCTTCGCCTCGACGCGGTCCGGTACGACCGACAGGTTCAGGCGGACGGAGCCGTCGCCGGAGCGAGTGGTGACCGTCCTGGAGGCGACGTCGGCGCGGACCGAACCGTCGCCGGTGTCCAGGTCGAGCGGGCCCGAGCTGTCGGTGATCCGCACGGAGCCGTCGCGCGCCTTGACGCTCAGCGCGTCCCGCACCCCGCTGACCTTGACGCCGCCGTCGTGCGAGACGACCTTCACCGTGACACCCCGGGGGATCTCGACCCGGTGCCGGGAGGAGCAGTTCGCGATGATGCCGGTGCAGTTCATCCGCAGCTTCAGCTTGCCGTCCGACAGGGACCAGGTCAGCTTCGGGTCCTTGCCGATCGCCACGGAGCCGTCGAACCAGCGGGTGACCTCGGCGTGGCCCGCCTTGTTGCCGTCGGCCGCGACGATCTCCAGCGAGGTGTTCTCCGCGTCGATCGTCAGGGCCGACCCCGAGAAGTCGAAGCCGCGGGTCTCGGGGGCGGTGTCGTCGGAGGCGTCCGCGCAGGCGGTGGCCGTCACGGCGACGAGGGCGGCGGTGGAGGCGAGGAGCACTCGGGTGCGGGTGGTGCGGGTGGTGCGGGTACTACGGGTTGTACGGGCGGCGCGGGCCATGGCGGAGTCCCCCTGAGACGAACCGGGTCGGTCCTTCGAACCTAGGCCCGCCGGGCGCCGGGATCGATCCGGCTCCCTCCCTGAAAGGGGGTGGGGATATCCCCCGGGGGATCCCTTAGGGGCACAACGGGTTTGCGGGACGGCACCCCTGACAAGGTAGGCTGTCGACTCGTCCTGGGTGCGTCAGCCTCAGGTACGGGTGCGTAGCTCAGGGGTAGAGCGCCTGCCTTACAAGCAGGATGTCGGCGGTTCGAAACCGTCCGCGCCCACAGGTCGCAGGCCCCTTAGGTATCCCCTAGGGGGCCTTTTGCTGATCATTTCGGGGATTTTCGGGAGACGCGGATTCAAGAGTGCTCGGCCTTGGACGTGCCCCGTACCTCCAGCCCCGCCAGCAGCTCCGCCGTCGCTGCCTCGATCGCGGCCACCGCGCGGTCGAACACCTCTTTGTTGTGCGCGGCGGGGGCCCGGAAGCCGGAGACCTTGCGGACGTACTGGAGGGCGGCGGCGTGGAAGTCGTCGTCGGTGGCGTCGTGGGGGAGGGCGGGCGGTCGGAGGGTCTTGATGCTGCGGCACATGCGTCCAGTCTCCCTCTCTCGGGGGTGTCCCGCTGGCGCTCGGCAGGTCTCCTGCCCGTCGGTGCACCCCCGCCCGTTGGCACGGCCCTCGCCCGTTGGCATGATCGTCGGCGGCGGCCACCGGCGTCCGGGGCCGACCGGCGAAAGGACTCACGTCATGACGAAACCGAAGCTCACCGTCGCCGTCCTCGGCCCCGGCGGGGTCGGCGGCCTCATCGCCGCCCTCCTGGCGCGGGCCGGACACCGGGTGATCTGCCTCTCCGGCGCGGACACCGCGGCCACCCTGCGCGAGAACGGCATCCGCGTCCGCAGCGGACACTTCGGCGACTTCACCGCGCGCGTCGAGGCGGACACGGAACTCCGGACCCCCGCCGACGCCGTACTGATCACGGTCAAGCAGACGGCTCTGGACGACGCCCTGAAGCGCGTTCCCTCTGAAGTACTAGGGGATGCCCTCCTGGTCCCGTTCCTGAACGGCGTCGAACACCCCGAGGCCCTCCGCGCCCACCACCGCCGTGAACTCGTCGCCCCCGGGGTGATCCGCGTCGAGTCCACCCGCACCGCGCCCGGTGTCGTCGACCACGCCAGCCCCTTCGCGGACATCGACCTGTCCGGCGACCCGGTCGACCGAACTCGCCTGGACGCACTGGCCGTCGCCCTCGACGAGGCCGGCCTCAGGGCACGTGTCCTCGACGACGAGACGAAAGCCCTCTGGGCGAAACTCGCGTTCCTCGCCCCCTTCGCCCTCCTGACCACGCTCCACGCCCTCCCGATCGGCGACCTCCGCACCACGCACCGCGACGAACTCGCCGCCCTCGTCACCGAGACCGCCGCGATCGCCACCGCCGCCGGCGCCCCCAGCGACCCCACCCGGACCCTCACCGTCTACGACACCCTCCCGCCCGGCATGAAGTCCTCCATGCAACGCGACGCCGAATCCGGCCGCCCCCTCGAACTCGACGCGATCGGCGGGGCGTTGCTGCGAGCGGCCCGCGCGAACGGGGTCCCGGCGCCGGTCGCGGAGCGCGTGGTGGGGGAGTTGACGGCACACACGGGCTGACTGCCGTCGCGGGGGCGCCGGTTGGCGGAGCGACTGCCGTCGGCGCCCCCGCTCTCGGCACCCGACCG
>NZ_JBTYMC010000488.1:0-3401 GCF_054880855.1 Streptomyces sp. S6
CTCCGGCCGAGCCCCGCAGCCGGCGGACCACCCCGCCCCCGCCCCACAACCGGCGCTCCGCACCACCCCCGGCTCCCCGCCCGCCCCCGACGCCCCGGTGATCCTCACCCGCGCCCTCACCAAACGCTTCCGGGGCGGTCAGCTCGCCGTCGACTCCCTCGATCTGACCGTCCCCCGGGGCAGTGTCTTCGGCTTTCTCGGACCGAACGGCTCAGGGAAGACGACGACCATCAGGATGCTGATGGGCCTGATCGCACCGACCTCGGGGTCGGCGAGGGTGCTCGGCAGGCCGATGCCGGGCGCGGCGGGCGAGGTCCTCCCGGAGGTCGGCGCGCTGATCGAGGGGCCCGCGCTGTACGGCTTCCTGTCGGGCCGCGACAACCTCCTCCGGTACGACGCGGCGGACCCGACGGCAGACCCCCGCACCCGGGCCCGGCGCGTCGGGGCGGCGCTGGAGCGGGTCGGGCTGACGGCCGCAGCCGGCAAGAAGGCGAAGGCGTACTCCCTGGGCATGAAACAGCGCCTGGGCCTCGCGTCGGCGCTGCTGCGCCCCCGCCGCCTCCTGGTGCTGGACGAACCGACGAACGGCCTGGACCCCCAGGGCATGCGGGAGATCCGCGCGCTGATCAGAGAGCTCGCGGCGGACGGGACGACCGTGTTCCTCTCCTCCCACCTCCTGGACGAGATCGAGCAGGTCTGCACGCACGCGGCGGTGATGGCGCGCGGCCGGCTGATCGCGCAGGGCGAGGTCCCGGCGCTGGCGGCGCGGACGAGGGGCCGGCTGGTGGTGACGACACCGGACCCGGCGGAGGCCGCGCGGGTGCTCAAGGAGGAGGGCCTCGCGGAGGTCACCGCAGAAGGCGAGCAGGTCACGGCCGAGCCCCCGGAGAGGGACCTCGCGGAGGTGAACGCGGCACTGGTGGCCGCAGGTGTCAGAGTGCGCGGCTTCGCCCTGCGGCGTGCCTCCCTGGAGGACGCGTTCGTGGAGCTGACGGGAGAGGGATTCGATGTCGCGGGTTGAGACGGCTCCGGCGGTGCGGGCCCCGAACCCGCTGTGGACGCTGGGCCTGCTGCGCAGCGAACTGCTGACCACACTGCGCCGTTGGCGCACCCTGGCCCTGCTGGGAGTGCTCGCGGCCGTCCCGGTCCTGGTCGGCATCGCGGTGCGGATCGAGACGGCCGACGGCTCGACGAGGGGTGGCCCCGGAGGCGCGGGAGGAGGGCCCGCGTTCATCTCGCAGGTCACGAACAACGGCCTGTTCCTGGTGTTCACGGCCCTCGCGGCGACCCTGCCGTTCTTCCTGCCGATGGCCGTGGGCGTGATAGCCGGGGACGCGATCGCGGGCGAGGCCAACGCGGGGACGCTGCGCTACCTCCTGGTCGCCCCGGCCGGCCGTACCCGGCTGCTGCTCACCAAGTACCTGACGACGATGACGTTCTGCCTGATCGCGACCCTCGTCGTGGCGCTCTCAGCGCTGGCGGTCGGCGCGCTGCTCTTCCCCCTGGGCGACCTGACGACGATCTCCGGCACCCGTATCACGTTCGCCGACGGCCTGTGGCGGGCGTTCCTGATGGCGCTCGTGGTGGCCGCGTCCCTGATGGGCGTGGCGGCGCTCGGCCTGTTCGTGTCGACCCTGACCAACAGCGGCATCGCGGCGATGGCGACCACGGTCGGCCTGCTGATCACGGTCCAGATCGTCGACCAGATCCCCCAGCTCCACGCCGTCCACCCCTACCTGTTCTCCCACTACTGGCTGTCCTTCGCCGACCTCATGCGCGAGCCGGTCTACTGGGACGACCTCCAGAAGAACCTGAGCCTCCAGGCCCTGTACGCGGCGGTGTTCGGCTCGGCGGCGTGGGCCCGCTTCACGACGAAGGACGTCACGGCCTGACGCCGAGCCGCCTCCCACGGGGTTTCAGCCCTCCTCGTGAGGGAAGCGGGCGAGCGGCGCCTCCTGGGCGAAGAATCCCTTCGCCCGCCCGAGCGCCTCGTCGTCCTTCAGGACGTCCCCGCGGTCGGTCCCGTTGCCGAGCAGCACCCCGCCGAACCGCATCTTCATGAACGCGGCGGTGTGCATGAGGGTCCCGACGAGCGGCTCCGCGCGCGAGGCCTCACTGGCGTAGGCGGAGACGCCCCAGAGGGTGCGCCCGGCCATTGCGCCCCGGAAACCGGCCTCGGGCAGCCGCAGCCACCACGACCAGTGGTCGAGGTACTGCTTGGTGAGCGCGGAGACGGAGTACCAGTACAGCGGCGAGGCGATGACGAGGTCGGTGGCCCGGAGGGTGGCGTCGAGCAGGAGGCGGGCGTTCGGGTCGGTGGGGGCCGTGTAGCCCTCGTCGTGACGCAGGTCGGGGAAGTCGGGCAGCGGGTGGTCGGCCAGCCGGATCCACTCCTGCTCGACCCCCTCGGGCAACTGTTCGGCGGCCCGGCGCGCGAGGAGTTCGGTGTTGCCGCCCGAACGGCTGCTGCCGAGCAGGAACAGGAAACGACGGTCCGTCATGGCTCCCCCGGAGATAGGTCAGGAGTGAGTATATGCATGTGCAATAACCACCCTCCGGCGGAAATCATTCCGGTACGACAGGGGGCTCACCCAGACTCCAGGGCAACGCCGACGCCACGGCCAGCAGCAGCCCCTCCCCGCCCCGGGGCGCGACGATCTGGAGCCCCACCGGACACCCGTCCGCCCCGACCCCCGCCGGCACACTGGCCGCCGGATGCCCACTGAGATTGAACGCCCAGGTCAGAGCGGTGGAGTAGCGCTCACCGGGCCCTTCGTGCCCATGCGCCGCGTTCGGCGTCACCGGAGTCAGCAGCAGATCCGCCGACCGGAACACCTCGGCGAGCCGCGCGTCATTCACTTCACGCACGCCGCCTTCCCGAACCCCGGCCTCCCGAACCCCCGCTTCCCGCGCTCCACCCTCAGCCCGCCGCACCCCACTCGGCCCCCGCATCGCAAGCCACGCCTCCGCCGGATCCTCCAGCACCACGGACCGCTCACTGATCCGCACAACCCCCCTCTCGGCAAGCCGCGAAGCGGCCCCGCGCGCGAGCGCCACCGGCTCCGGATCGCACCCGGCGTACCCGAGATCCGGCGACCAGACGGCGATCAACGGCCGCCGCCCCGGCCCCGGAACCCGCCCCCGCCCCGGAACCCGCCCCGGCCCCGAAAGCCACCCCAGCCCCGGAAGCCACCCCAGCCCCGGAAGAGACTCCCCGGACAGCACCCGCCAGCACGCCGCCGCATCCGCAGGGTGACGGGCGAAGAACCCGGGCGCCGCCAGCCCCGTCCGATCCGCCCCCGGCAGCCGCCCACCCCCGAGCTTCAGCCCGAACACCCCGCACCAGGCGGCGGGAATCCGCACCGCCCCCGCCCCGGCGCTCCCGGTCGCGAGCGGCACCA
>NZ_JBTYMC010000489.1:0-3365 GCF_054880855.1 Streptomyces sp. S6
CCTGCGCGCCCCCGGCGGTCGGTTCGCCCGCGTCTCCCTGTGCGCGGGGAGCGGCACCCCCGTCATGGCGGTGTCCGCGCCCGCGGTCTGCCGTCGTCCCGGTGTCCACCCGGTCTGTCTCACGTCCGGCACCTGGACGGCGACCCGGGACGGCGTGCCGGTCGCCTCGGGGACCCTGCCGGGTTCGACCCCGTACCCCGGTCCCGGCACCTACGTGGTGACGGCGGCCGTCCGGGTCCGTTCGGTGCCCGCCGGGGTGGAGCCGGCGGGCACGGTGCGGGCGACGCTCACGTTCACGGCGCCCGCCGCGCGGCCGACGCACCGGATCGAGGTGGACCGGCGCACACTGTCCCGGGATTCCGTGACGACGCTGACGTACACGGTGTCCCGGGACAGTGAACAGGGCGACGGCAGCGGGCGGTTCGGGCTGATCGGCGAGGAGGGCACGGAGCTGACGACGTCCGACGCCCGCTGTGTGAACCCGCTCGTCGGCCGGTATCCGGAGCGGGCGCGCACCATGAACGCGCTGGACTGCGCGCTGACCGACCTCCAGCCGGGCAACCCGTCGACGGTCGTCGTCCAGGTCTCCCCGAAGGGCCGCTGCGGCACGGTCGTCTCGAAGCTGGGCTACTGGATGCCGCGCGGGCAGGCCCTGTACACGGGCGGCATGCTGGAGGGGCCGGCCGTGGGGTGCGCGGTCAGCTCACGGTGATCGCCTGGACCGGGCAGGCGCGGGCCGCCTCGCGGATCAGGGGGTCGTCGAGGTGGTCCGTGCCGTCCGGGACGAGGGTGGAGTAGCCGTCGTCGTCCTGGGTGAAGACCTTGGGGGCGGTCAGGGCGCACTGGCCGGCGCCGATGCAGGTGTCCGTGTCGATGTCGATGTGCATGTGCGGAGCCTCTTACCAGGTCACGGGGAGTTCCAGCATCCCCTGGATCGTGTCGCCGGGTTTGAACGGGATCGTCTCGGCGGGGACGGCGAGGCGCAGGCCGGGCAGCCGCTCGAAGAGGGTGCCGAGGGCGATCTCCAGTTCGGCGCGGGCCAGGTTCTGGCCGAGGCACTGGTGGATGCCGAAGCCGAAGGCGACGTGGTGGCGGGTGGGGCGGTGGAAGTCGAGGGCGTCGGGGTCGTCGTAGGCGGTGGTGTCGCGGTTGAGGACGGAGGTGGCGAAGACGACGCCCTCGCCGGCCTTGATCGTCGTCCCGTCGGCGTCGATGTCCTCGCGGGCGACGCGCAGCAGGCCGTCCACGATGGACAGCATCCGCATCAGTTCCTCGACGGCGACCGGCAACAGGGCGGGTTCGGCGCGGAGTTCGGCGAGTCGGTCGGGGTGGCTCAGGAGGGTGAAGGTGCCGAGCGAGATCATGTTGGCGGTGGTCTCGTGGCCGGCGACGAGCAGCACGAGGGCCATGTCGACGGCGCCTTCGCGGTCGAGTTCGCCGTCCGCCATCCGGCGGTGGACGAGCGTGTCGAGGACGCCGTCGCCGGGCGGGCCGGTGCGTTTGTGGTCGATCAGGTCGCCGAGGTACTCGCGCAGGTTCCGGCGTGCCGCGCGGATCTTCTCCGTGACCGTGCCGCGCAGCAGTTGGCGGGTCTGTTCCTCGAAGAAGTCGTGGTCGTCGTAGGGGACGCCGAGCAGGGCGCAGATCACCGTCGAGGGGATGGGCAGCGCGAAGGTGGAGACGAGGTCGGCGGGCGGGCCCTGGGCGAGGAGGGCGTCGATGCGTTCGTCGACGGTCTTCCGGATCGCCGGGCGCAGCGCTTCGGCGCGGCGCAGGGTGAAGTCCGGGATCAGCATGCGGCGTTGGACGCGGTGCAGGGGTTCGTCGGTGCCGACGACGGCCAGGGTGCGGTCGCTCACCGCCTTGAAGCGGGCGGAGGTGCCGGGGAAGCCGGGGCGGGTGCGGTCGGCGGAGAGCCGGGGGTCGGTGAGGAGGGTGCGGGCCAGGGTGTGGCCGGTGACGATCCAGGCGGGCGAGCCGTCGAAAAGGGTCACGCGGGTCAGGGGGCGGTCGGTGCGCAGCGTGTCGTAGGAGGCGGGTGGCTGGTAGGGGCAGGTGCGGCTCTGCGGGAAGGCGAGGGGGGCCGGTCGTGTCATGGAGACCTCGCAAAGGGTGCGGAAGCGGATTCCGGCGTACCGCCCCCTATTAGATGCCCCAAGCATCTATATGACGACAGGCACTTCGGCCAGATGGGCTCGGGGCGCGATCTGGCCGGAACTCCGCGCTCCGCACGGTGCGGCGGCCGGTTCTGCCTGTGAGGATGATTCCGGGGCACGCGCGCGTTGTGAACGGTGCGACACGTGCCGACGTCGTACGACTTGACGAAGAGGATGGTTGCCATGCCGCTCGAAGGCGAGTACGAGCCCAGCCCGACGCAGTGGGTGCGGGATCAGGTGGAGCTGTACGAGAAGTCCGGCGGGACCGAGGGGACGACACTCCTGGACACCGGGCTGCCGGTGATCGTGGTGACGACCCGGGGCTCCAAGAGCGGCAAGCTCCGCAAGACGCCGTTGATGCGGGTGGAGCACGAGGGGCGGTACGCGCTGGTGGCGTCACTGGGCGGGGCGCCGAAGCACCCCGTCTGGTACCACAACGTCACGGCCGACCCGCGTGTCGAGCTCCAGGACGGTCCGGTCAAGCAGGACATGACGGCCCGCGAGGTCACCGGCGAGGAGAAGGCCGCCTGGTGGGAGCGGGCCGTCGCCGCGTACCCGCCCTACGCGGAGTACCAGGAGAAGACGGACCGGACGATCCCGGTGTTCGTGCTGGAGCCGGGGGCGTAACGGCTTCACGGAAAATCCGCGGCCCGGCAGGTGTGAATCCGCTCCCGCCGGGAACCCGCTCCTCAGGCCCCGTCGCGCTCCCCCGTCGCGACGGGGCTCTTTGCTGCCCCGATTCGACTTCCTGGACAGGTGTCCAGCTATGATGGACACCTGTCCAGGAAATGTGTGTGTGAGTCGAGGGAGTCGAGAAGGTCATGGAGATCGTCGCGAACGTGCTGGTGGCACTGATCGCCGCGCTGCACGTCTACATCATGGTGCTGGAGATGTTCCTGTGGCAGAAGCCGCCGGGGAAGCGGTTCCACGGCTTCTCGCCGGACTTCGCCGCCGCCACGGCGAAGCTCGCCGCCAACCAGGGCCTCTACAACGGCTTCCTCGCGGCGGGCCTGATCTGGGGCCTGATCGCGGCCGATCCGACCGGCTTCCGCGCCCAGGTCTTCTTCCTGTCCTGCGTCATCGTCGCCGGTGTGTACGGCGCGGCGACGGCCAACCGGCGCATCCTGTTCGCCCAGGCGGTGCCCGGCGCGCTCGCCCTGGCCGCCGTGCTGATCGCGCAGTGACCCGCGCCGCGCCCGAGGACCCGCG
>NZ_JBTYMC010000490.1:0-3361 GCF_054880855.1 Streptomyces sp. S6
GGTTCGAGGGCGGTCCCGGCGGTCCAGATCCGCACCCGTCCCTCGCGCAGCACGGACGCCAGCGTCGGCAGGGACCGCATCGGCGCGTCCGGCCACTCCCCGCGCCACTCCAGGCGCCACAGCTCGGGCCAGGACTCGGGGTAGGGCGGGTCGAGGACGGTGACGACGAGCCGCTCCCCCTCCAGTTCGGCGAGCGCGATCCGGTCGGCCCGCAGCGGCCCGCGCAGCGCGGAGACGACGGCGTGGCTGACGTCGCGGACGGTCCCGGCGGTCGACAGCACGGAGGCGAGCCGCTGCACGCGGGCCACGTCGGTGGCCTCGGGGCGCAGCGCGGCGGCGTCCGCGATCGTCCCCAGGAGCCGCACCTGGCGTCCCGCCTCGGCCTTCGCGAGCCGGCCGCGCAGCCGCAGCCAGCGCGGGGTGCCGCTGGGTCCGATCACCCGGAACTCCAGTTCGCGGTCGCCGAGCGACATGTGGTCGGCCTCGACGAAGGACATCAGCGTGGGCAGGTCCTCGGGGACGGCGAGCCCGAGGAGGGTCTCGACGCGGCCGTCGAAGCGGTCCCGGGTGAGCCCGAACAGCTCCAGGACCCGGTCGCCGACCTCGACGCGCCCGGTGTCCATGGCGAGCGCGAACCCGTCGCCGCCGACCTCCTCGGGCGGGGCGGTGCGTGGGGCGGGCCAGGAGAGGGCGTCGGCGACGAGGCCGAGGCAGGCGTGGTCCTCGGCGTCGAAGGGGTGCTCCCCGACGGCGACGAGACAGCCGCCGGCCGCGGGCAGGGCTGTCAGGTGGGCCTCCCCGGCGGACATCCGGCGTGACTCCGGGCAGTCGGCCAGCTCCGCGGGCCCGAGCCGGACGGGCCGCCCGGTGCGGACGGCGACGGCGACCGGGGAGTTCCCGTCGGGCGGGTAGGTCTCGCGCAGTCCGTAGAGGGTGCGGGGCACGCCCGCGGAGTCGACGAGGCACAGCAGGCCGCCCTCGCCGGGCGCGTAGCCGGCGGCACAGGAGGCGCCCGCGAAGACGAGCGCCTGCTCCAGCGTCCGTCTCACCCGTTCGGGCGAGTGCGGATCGGACCCGACGGTCTTGAGGGCCACCTCGGCACGCGGCGCCCGCCCTCCCTGCCGCGCTCCTCCCTCAGTCACCACGTCCGTATTACAGCGCTTACGCCGCCTTCCCGCAGCCCCTGCGACCGTTCCCAGCGGCCGGAAAGGCTTCCGGAGGCGTCGGAGCGGGCCGTTCCGATCGGAGGGGCGCACTCCGGCGGACGGGGGCGCTCGAAACCCCCCGAACATGTCTTTACCCGTGCGTTCCGCATGTCCATCTCATGACAGCCGTGACTGTCGGCGGCCCCCGGCGCCCTGGAAATCTCGTTGCCGGGCCACGGAGGGGGACGCATGGACAAGCGGTACGAGGTGTACGCGCTGGCAGACCCGCACTTCTACGAGACTCCGGACCGGCTCGGCGCCGGCCGGGACGAGTCCGCGGGGTGGTACGCGACGGCGCGCAGGCCGGTGCCGGCGGGCTGGGAGTCGGCACGCGTCGGCGACTGGCTGGTCCTGACCCCGCAGGCGGCCGAGGGCCCGGAGCAGGGCTGGAAGATCCACGCCTCGGCGACCCGTGAGAACGCGGAGAAGATCGCCTCGATCGTCTGGGACTACTGCGTGCCGCGCGGCATCCCGTTCAAGTTCGTGCCGGGTCCGCACCTGCTGCACCTGCGCAACACGAAGTACGCGGGCCGTGACGGCAGCGGCAAGTTCGTCACCGTCTACCCGGCGGACGAGGAGCGGCTGCACGAGGTGCTGCGGGAGCTGGGCACCCTCCTGGAGGGCCTGGAGGGCCCGTACATCCTGACCGACCTGCGCTGGTACGACGGCCCGCTGTACGTCCGGTACGGGGCGTTCGCCCGGCGGTTCGTCGTCGACGACCGGGGCTCGCTCGTCCCGGCGGTGGCGGACGGCTCCGGCACGCTGGTCCCGGACCGCAGAGCGCCCTCGTTCCAGGTCCCGGAGTGGGTGACGCTGCCGGAGTTCCTCCAGCCGCATCTCGCGGCCCGCAACACGACGACGGTCGGCGAGCTGCCGTACCGGATCGAGAAGGCGCTGCACTTCTCCAACGGCGGCGGGGTCTACCAGGGCGTCGACACGCGGACCGGGGAGAAGGTCGTCCTCAAGGAGGGCCGGCCGCACGCGGGGCTCGCCTCCGACGGGGCCGACGCGATCGCCCGTCTTGAGCGGGAGAAGCAGGCGCTGGAGGCATGCGCCGGTACCGGTGTGGTGCCCGAGGTGCGGGACTGGTTCGAGCTGGGCGGGCACCGGTTCCTCGTCATGGACTTCCTGGAGGGCAAGCCCCTCAACTCGTACTTCGCCCAGACGCATCCGCTGCTGGTACCCGACCCCGACCCGGCGGCGGTCGCCGCGTACACGCGGTGGGCGGTACGGGTGCACGGCAAGGTGGAGGCGGCGGTGGCCGCCGTCCACGCGCGGGGGATCGCCTTCAACGACCTGCACGTCTTCAACATCATGGTCGGGCCCGACGAGTCGGTGAGCCTGCTGGACTTCGAGGCGGCGGCGCCGGTGACGGCGAACGGCCGCCAGGTGGTCGCGCACCCCGGGTTCTTCGCGCCGCCGGACCGCCGGGGCGTCGACGTCGACCTGTACGCCCTCGCCTGTCTGCGGCTCGCCCTGTTCATGCCGGTGACGACACTGTTCGTGGTCGACCGGGGGAAGGCCGCGCATCTCGCCGAGGTGATCGGGGAGCAGTTCCCCGACGTGCCGCGCGACTTCCTGGCCGAGGCGGTCGCGGAGATCACCCGCGACACCTCGCACAGCGCGTCGGCCCCGACGGGGGACGGGACCGGCGCGCGCCGCCGCCCGGCACCCGCGCAGTGGCCGCTCAGCCGGGACTCCATGGTGGAGGCGATCCTCGCGTCGGCCACCCCGGACCGCACCGACCGGCTCTTCCCGGGGGACGTCGCCCAGTTCTCCGACGGCGGCGGCCTCGGCATCGCGCACGGCGCGGCGGGCGTCCTGTACGCGCTGCGGGCCGCGGGCGCGGACCGCTACGAGGAGGGCGAGCGCTGGCTCCTCGACCGCACGGCCCCACCGCCCCCGGGCACCCCGCTCGGCCTGTACGACGGACTCGCGGGCGTCGCGCACGTCCTCGCGCTCCTCGGGCACCACGAGCGCGCCCTCGACCTGGTCTCCGGGATCCTGCGCGAACGCTGGCAGAAACTCTCGTCCGACCTTCAGGGCGGCCTCGCGGGCCTCGGTCTCGCGCTGGGCGGCATCGCCGACCTCACCGGCGAGTCCGCGCTGCACGCGCACGCCGCCGAGGCCGCCGGCCTCGTCGTCCGCAGGCTCGC
>NZ_JBTYMC010000491.1:0-3341 GCF_054880855.1 Streptomyces sp. S6
ACCTGGTGGTGGCCTTCATGGCGGCAGGCGCCCTCGGCGCTGTTCAGCCCGCGACCGGCATCTCCGAGGAGGTCGTCCAACTCACCCAGTTCGGCCCGGCGTTCGGCGTCGTACTGCTGCGGGGTCAGGGTGCGCAGTCTGCCCTCCGCGCGGCCGAAGGGGACGCCGCCGCAGGAGAAGGCGACCGCCATCGCGAGGGACAACGGGCCCGGCCGGGAGGGGACTCGGCGGACGTCCGAGAGGTGCGTCTCGCACAGGACGTCGCTCGCGCCGAACGCCGCGCGGGGTTCGGCGGCCGGGTCGAGGGTGACGGAGACGGTCCTGATGAGCAGGCGGGTCTCCGGGGGGCTGCCCAGGAAGACGCGGGGGATCAGCAGGCCGGTCTGGCGGATCGTCTCCGCCGCGAACACCGGGTCGTGGCGGCCCTCGGGGTCGGGGGCGAACGTGGAGTGCCGCAGCGGCCACTGGGCCGCGACGAGGAATCGGCTGTCCGAGACCCGAAGCGCGTCCGTGAGCAGGACCTCCGCGACCGAGCGGCGGTGGACCAGATGGCGGGGGACCGTGCGGTCCCAGGAGAGGGCCGGCTGCTCCACAGGGACGACGGAAGGAATGACAAGAGTTTCAGACATAAAATCATGAAAACAATGACCGGCCGTGTCAGTGCTGACATATCCCTCCGCCGCCTATAGATCACCTGAAAGGCCGATGAGGTTTCACGGGAACCGGAGGACGAAGATGCAGGAACGTGCGGAGACGACCAGGAAGGCGGTTCTCGTCGCCGCCGCCGCGCTCTTCGAGGAGCACGGGTACGCGGGTACGAGCATTTCCGACGTGGCGAAGTACAGCGGGTACACCAGCGGGGCGCTGTATTTCCATTTCGGCAGCAAGGAGGAGCTCGCGCGCCGTCTCGTCGAGGCGCACTTCGCGCACTGGCCACCCGTCGTCGCCAGGTGCCTGGAGCAGGACGGGAGCGCGCTGGAGCGGCTCGTGCTGCTCAGTCTCGACGTCGCGCGGCAGTTCCGGGACAACCTGCTGGTGCGGGCCGGGAACCGGCTGTGGAACGAACGGCACGCGATCTCGGCGGAGATGCCGGTGCCGTTCGTGGGCTGGATCAACACCGTCGGGGGCGTCCTGGAGGAGGCCCTGCGCGCGGGTGAGCTGAACCCCGCCGTCGACGTCCCCCGCGCCGCCCGCACCGTCATCGCCGCCTTCTTCGGCACCCACACCGTCTCCGACGCGCTCTGTCACCGGGAGGACGTGGAGGAGGCGGTCCTCGACATGTGGCGCCTCCTCCTCCCCGCGCTCCAGACGGTGCCCGACGTGGAGGGGTGCCTGGCGCGGGCGCAGGAGCTGGCGGGGGCGGGGGTCGGGGGGTAGGGGAGGCGGGGGCGGGCGAGGCGGCGCTCAGGGGCCGGACGTCGTCCCGCCCCTCACCCGTACTGCACCGCCCCGGACGCGGGCCTCTCGGGCTGGGCCGGGACCGGGGTGGCGGCCGGGGTCCTGCGGGGGCGCCGGCGCTTCGGCGGGAGGGCCTGGACGTCGTACGTGCCCGGTGAAGAGGAGGGAGCCGCGTGGGAGTTGGGGGTGCGGGAGACCCAGCGGGACGCGGAGCGCAGGGAGTCGGCGCGGCGCAGGCACAACTCCGCGTGGACGGCGGGGAGCCGGGGTTCGGCGAGGGCGGCGAGCATGGCGTGCATCAGGCGGCCCGCGTGGAGTTCGTAGCCGGCGGCGGAGGGGTGGAAGCCGTCACCGGCGATCAGCCGGGACCGCTGGGTGCGGAAGTCGTCGTCGCGGAAGGAGACGACGCGGGCGCCGGCCCGCAGCGCGTACCGGGCCTGGAGCCGGCCCAGCCGACGGCATCGCAGGGACAGCAGCCGGCCGAGGACCCCGGGGACCGCCTCCCCGCACCCCGCGTCCGGACCGACCGCCGCCACCACGGCCGCCCCCTCCCCCGCCAGCCGCCGCACATGCCGCCCGAGCGCACGGGCCGCCACCCCCAACGGCACCGGCAGCAGGCTGTCGTTGGCCCCGCTGAGCACCACCACGAGATCCGGCCGCATCCGCACCGCCTGCTCCACCTTCGCCTCCAGCGACCGCGTCGTCGCGCCGAACCGCCCGCACACCCACACCCGTACCGCCCGCCCCGTCTCCTCGGCCAGCCACTGTCCCAGCAACGCCCCCGGCGCCTGATGCGCGTGCCCCACCCCGACGCCGAGCGCGGTCGAGTCCCCGACCACGACGAGCCGGATCTCGTCCCCCGCGGAACACTCCGCACCCGGCTCTCCTCCCGAACCCCCGGGCGGATAGACCCCGTTGACCCGGTGAACCGTCCGGGGGTCCAGATGGCTGAGGGAGCGCAGGAACGTGCGGGCGTACCAGGCGGTGAGCGTGCGTGAGGGCATGGGCGTCCTCCGGGAGAAAGACAGGGGGTGAGGTTAGGACAGGACCGTTTCGAGGACGTCGGAGTCGGAGAGGAGCCGGACGTCGGGCCCGTGGCCCCCGGCGTGGCGGGCGAGGCCGTGGACCATGCGGCGGGCGCGGATGTTGTCGGTGGCGACGTAGGCGACGATCGTGCGGACGCGCATGAAGTGGGCGAGCCCGTACAGCCGCCGGGAGAGGATGCCGCCGAGGCCGTGGGACTGCCAGCTGTCCTCGACGAGGACGGCCAGCTCGGCGACGTCCGGGTGGCGTTCGTAGAGGAGGTGTCCGACCGCGACGACCCGCTGGGGCAGCCCGAAGGGTGTCGCGAGGAGCGTGCACCCGGCCCGCGGCCCGCTCATCCGCGCCCACGCGTCGAAGCTGAGCTGCGGCGTCCCCGTGTGGTAGCGGCGGGCGCGCGTCGCCACCGAGCAGCGGACGTGCAGCGCGCGGACGGCGTCGTAGTCGGCCGTGTCCCCGGTGCGGACGGTCACGGTCACAGGGAGCCGCCCGCCGCGAGCGCGGTGGGCCGCGTGGCGTCCAGGAACGCGTCGAGCGCGTCCAGATGACGGACGGCGTCGGTGTCGAGGCCGGTCAGCCCGGCCAGCCCGGTCAGCCGCCAGTGCTCGGCGAGGGGGCGGGCGTCGGCCATGAGCAGCTCCGCGCAGATCGCGCTCACCGTGCGGGACGGGTCGATCAGGAGGGCGTCGTCGAGGAGGGACCGGTGGAAGCGGGCGTGGACCTCCTTGTCCCCGGCGATGCGCTCCAGCAGGAGCCCGCAGCAGTCGGGGACCTCGGGGACGGCCCGGTCACGGGCGGCGGCGAGGGCGGTGTGGCCGGAGTCGGAGTAGACGCCGAGGACCGCGTCGGGGCGCGGGGTACGGTCCAACAGGCGGTCCACGGCGTGCCGTTCGGCCGTCAGG
>NZ_JBTYMC010000492.1:0-3297 GCF_054880855.1 Streptomyces sp. S6
CCGGCCGCCGGGGGAGCGCAGGGTGTGGCCGAGGGCGTTCCACGACCGGCTGACCGCGCCGCTGCCCGGCCTCAAGGCCCTGGCCCGCTTCGCCCGCGAGGGCTCTGTGCGGCCCGGCAGGGAAGGCCTCGCGGACGTCACCCGGGTGCCCGTCACCCCCGGCGCCCCGCCGCGCGTGGACGCCGGGACGATCGCCGTCACCTGGGCCGGACACGCCAGCTGGGTGGTGAGCGTCGGCGGGCTGACCGTCCTGACCGACCCCGTGTGGTCGCGCCGCATCCTCGGCACGCCCGCGCGGATCACCCCCGTCGGCGTCCCCTGGGAGACGCTCCCGGAGGTCGACGCCGTCGTCATCAGCCACAACCACTACGACCACCTCGACGCGCCCACCCTGCGCAGGCTCCCGCGCGACACCCCGGTGTTCGTGCCGGCCGGCCTCGGCGCCTGGTTCCGGCGGCGGCGCTTCACGCGCGTGACCGAGCTGGACTGGTGGGAGGCCGCCGAACTGTCCGGCACGCGCTTCGACTTCGTCCCCGCCCACCACTGGTCCAAGCGCTCCCTCACCGACACCTGCCGCTCCCTGTGGGGCGGCTGGGTTCTCACCGCCCCCGACGGACGGCGCGTCTACTTCGCGGGGGACACCGGGTACGGCCACTGGTTCTCCCGCATCGGCCGGCGCTACCCGGGCATCGACCTCGCCCTCCTGCCCATCGGCGCCTACGACCCCCGCTGGTGGCTCAGCGACGTCCACTGCGACCCCGAGGAGGCCGTCCGCGCCGCGAGGGACGTCGGCGCGCGCAGGATGGCGCCCATGCACTGGGGGACGTTCGTCCTGTCGGCGGAACCCGTCCTGGAGCCCCTCACACGCGTGCGGGACGCCTGGGACGCGGCGGGACTGGACCGCGCGGACCTGTGGGACCTGCCGATCGGAGGGTCGAGGATCCTCGCCTAGGGGGCTCTAGCGGGCCTCGGACGGCCCCCGCAGCCGCCGCCACAGCACCGGCGCCGCGCTGATCACCACGGTCAGCGCGACCGCCGCGACGACGCCCTCCCAGGGCTCCGGGAACAGCGAGCCGCCCAGGATGCCGATCAGCTGGTAAGTCACCGCCCACGCGAGGCAGGCCGGCAGATTGCCCCGGACGAACCGGCGCAGCGGCCAGTCCGCGAGGAGACACGCCAGCATCACCGGCAGCCGCCCGGCGGGCACCAGCCGGGACAGCACGAGGACGGCGACGTTGTGCTCGGCGAGCCGCACCTGCGCCTGCGTCAGCCGCTCCTGCGGCGCCCGCGCGCGGATCGCCGCCAGCCACCGCGACCCGTTCTTCGAACGCATCCCGCGCCGCCCCAGCCAGTACAGGGCCGCGTCCCCGCAGAACGCCGCCAGGGACGCCGTCACGAACACCAGCGCCAGCGCGAACGGCGCTGTCTGATGGAACGCCACCACGGCCGCCGAACTCACCAGCGCGCCCGTCGGCACCACCGGCACCAGCGCCCCGAGCAGCACCAGCAGGAACAGCGTCGGATACCCGATCGCCTGCTGCGTCGACTCGGCCGGCGCCGGCGCCGTCGACACGTTCGCCGCGAGCCACTCCCAGCTCACCGGCCGACCTCCGGGCGCACACTCTGCCCGTGCAGCAGCTTGTGCACGGCCACGCGGGGTGCGTACTCGGCGGCCAGGCGCACGAACTCGTCACCCGGCGCATGGAACTCATGGGGGCGCACGGCGTCCAGCCCGATCGGCCAGTACGTGCCGTAGTGCACCGGAATCGCACTGCGCGGACCGAGCAGCGCGAGCGCCCGCGCCGCGCGCCCCGCGTCCAGATGCCCCTCCCCGAGATACGGCCCCCAGCCGCCCACCGGCAGCAGCGCCACATCGACCGGACCGACCTCCCGCGCCATCGACTCGAACAGCCCGGTGTCCCCCGCGAAGTACGTCCGCGCCTCGCCCTCCACGACGTACCCCAGCGCGGGCGCGCGCTGGGGGCCCACCGGCAGCCGCCGCCCGTCGTGCCGCGCCACGACCGCCCGCACCCGGACGTCCCCGACAGCCGTCTCGTCACCCGGTACGACCTCGCTGACCTGGAGATGGGTCAGCCGCCGCAGACCGGGGACGGCGCGCGGCGCCCCCCGGGGCACCAGCAGGCGCGTGCCCGGCGCGAGACGCGCCAGCGACGGGATGTGCAGATGATCGGAGTGCAGGTGGGAGACGAGCGCCACGTCCGCCGCCGCCGCCTCCTCGGGCGGCAGCGCGCCCCGGCGCCGGCGCAGGTGCGCGAGCCGGGACGCGAACAGGGGGTCGGTCAGCAGGCGCACGTTCGAATCCGTGATCGTGCAGGTGGCGTGGCCCCACCAGGTGATCTCCACCGGCACCCCTTTGCCTCCTTCGCGCGACTCCCCCGAAGCGTACGGGCAGGAGTAGGGTCGGCGGCGAAACCCGGAGGTGAGGGGGCGCCATGGGACCGGTGCGCGTCACGGCGATCGCGAGTCTGACACCGCTTCAGGAACTCGACGACGACCCCTTCCTCGTGGACTCCCGCACCCAGCACGCCATCTGCGCCCGCTGGGCCGAGGAGCGCGGCTGGAAGGTCGTCCGCGAACTCGTCGTCAGCGGACTGCGCGCCGACCACTGCGTCCTGTGGGACGGCGTCCGCCCCGGGGCCGACCTGTTCGTCGCGCCCAGCGCGCGCGTGCTGGAGAGCGCCCTGTCGTCCGTCGAGGAGTTCACCGCCGAGTGCGCGCGCCGCGGGGTGCGGGTGGAGACCGTGGGGGGCGCCGAGCCGGCGTACGACGCGCAGATGAAGGCCCGCGTCCACCGCAGGCTGTCGATGCCGACGGCCGGGTACGACGGGCGGTGAGACCGGCGGCGACGGGCGTTGTCAGTGGGCTGTGACAGGCTGGAGCCGTGAACAGCGGTGGACGCTGGCGGCGGATCGCCAGTCAGATCGGGCGCAGCATCACGGTGTGGGCGGCGTCCACGCTCACGATGCTCGTCCTCGCCGGGATCCTGCCCGACTTCCGCCTCACGTCGAACGACGGCGACAGCGCCACGCAGATCGCCGTCACCGCCGGTGCCGGAGCCGCCGTGTTCGGCGTGCTGTCCGCCCTCGTGTGGCCCGTCCTCGTCCGCCTGCTGCTGCTCGTGCCCGCGCTCGTCCTCGGCCTGCTGGTGTTCGCGCTCAACGGCTCGCTGCTGCTGCTCGCCCTGCGCGTCAACCCCACCGCGCAGGGCGCCGCCGCGCCCGAGACCGCCGTCATCGTCGCCGCCGTCATGTCGGCCGTCGCCTCGGCGACCGGTGG
>NZ_JBTYMC010000493.1:0-3231 GCF_054880855.1 Streptomyces sp. S6
CTGGCGCAGGTGTGCGCGGGCGGCTCGACGGTCGAGTCCTGGCTCGCGGCCGAGCCGCACGACCCGGACGCGCTCGTGCTGCGCGCGGCGACGGAGACGACCCGGGCGTTCAACCTGGCGATCGAGGCGGGCCGGGGCACCTCCATCGACCCCCGCAGGGTGGACGCGGCGGTCATGGCGTGCCGGGCGGCGAGCGAGGCGTACCCCGAGGACCCGACGCCGTGGGTGTCGCTGATCTCGGTCGCGCGGCTGTACCCGGCGGGGGTGCGCCGGCCCGAACTGGCCCGCTGGTGGGACGAGTTGCACCGGCGTGACCCGTACAGCGCGGAGGGCCACCTCCAGGTGCTGCACTACTACTCGGCCCGCTGGCACGGCACCCACGGCCTGATGTACGACTTCGCCCGCGACGCCGCCGGTGTCTCCCCGCCCGGCTGTCCGCTGCCGGTGCTCGTCCAGTACGCGCGCGTCGAGGAGTTCCGGCACACCCTGGACGTCACCGGGGACCGTCCCGCCGTCGTCGGCATCGGCCGGCACTGGACCGACGACGGCGCCGTCAACGACGTCCGCCGCACCTGGGAGCGCTGGCTGTCGGTGCGGCCCGAGCACCTTCCCGTGGCCCCCGCCGAACTCCGCGACGCGGGCCACCTCGCGCACGCGGCGTGTCTGGCGGGCGAGTCGGAGATCGCCGGGGTGCTCCTCGACCTCCTCGGGCGGCGGGCGACGCCGACGCCCTGGATGTACACGGGGGATCCGGCGCGGCAGATCGCCCGCTACCGCAGGGACCTCGCGAAAACCTGAGGACAGTGCGGGCCGCCTGAGCGCAGACTGCCCCCGTGATCGATCTCGACGCGCGGCTCGTCCGCTCCCTGATCGCCGGGCAGTTCCCCGAGTGGTCCGGGCTGCCGGTCCGGCCGGTGGCCCGCCAGGGCTGGGACAACCGTACGTTCCGGCTCGGCGAGGAGTTGTCGGTGCGGCTGCCGAGTGCCGAGGGGTACGTCGCGGCGGTGGCCAAGGAGAACCGCTGGCTGCCGTTGCTGGCACGGGAGTTGACGACCCCGCTCCCCGCGCCGGTGGCGGTCGGCCGCCCGTCGGCCGGGTACCCGTTCCCCTGGTCGGTACGGCGCTGGCTCCCCGGCGACACCGTCGAGTCCGGCGTCGTCGACCGTCTCCGACTCGCCCGGGACCTCGGGGACTTCCTGTGCCGCCTGCGTGAAGTGCCCGCCGAGGGCGGGCCGGTGGCGGGGCTGCACTGCTGGTACCGGGGGTGTCATCCGAGTGTGTACGGGGAGCAGGTCGCCGATGCGCTGGTGGCGTTGGCCGGCGAGGTGGACGTCGGCGCGTGCCGCCGGGTGTGGAGCGAGGCCCTGGTGTCGGTGTGGGCGTCGGCGCCGGTGTGGTTCCACGGGGACGTGGCGGTGGGCAACCTCCTCGTCCGGGACGGGAAGTTGTCGGCCGTCATCGACTTCGGGACGTGCGGGGTGGGGGACCCGGCGTGCGATCTCGTCGTCGCCTGGACGTACTTCGAGGGCGTCGAGCGCGAGGTGTTCCGGGAGGCCGTGGGGCTGCCGGACGACGCGTGGCGGCGGGCTCGGGGGTGGGCGCTGTGGAAGGCGCTGGTGGTGCTGGCGGGGCCGTCGAGCCCGGAGGCGGTCGCCGCTCAGCGGGGGGTGCTGGAGAGGGTGCTCGCGGACGACTCCTGCTGAGTGGGCCGCACCGTCCACCTCTCCTCGATCCGGCCCACCTTCCACACCACCAGCGCGATCGCCCACGCCGCCACGAACATGCCCGTGACGACGAACCCCAGCGTGTTGAGGTCGAGGCCGGAGACCCAGTCCCAGAAGGGGCCGTGGAGGGAGAGCTTGTCGGCGGCCAGGCCGAGGAGTTCGGCGGTGCCGATGAGGAGGGCGACGGCGACGGAGAGGCCGGTGACGGTGAGGTTGTAGTAGACCTTGCGGACGGGCTGCGAGAACGCCCACCCGTAGGCGAAGTTCATGAACGAGCCGTCGATGGTGTCGAGCAGGGACATGCCGGCCGCGAAGAGGACGGGCAGGCACAGGATCGCGTACCAGGGCAGCCCGGAGGCGGCGCCGGACCCGGCGAGGACGAGCAGGGCGACCTCGGTGGCCGTGTCGAAGCCGAGGCCGAAGAGGAGGCCCAGGGGGTACATCTGCCAGGGCTTGGTGATGGAGTTCATGACCCGGCCGAGGAGACGGTTCATGAAACCCCGGTTGTTGAGGTGCTCCTCCAGTTCCGCCTCGTCGAACTCCCCGGTCCGCATCCGCCGGAACACCTTCCAGATCCCGGCGAGGATGACGAGGTTGAGGATCGCGATGACGTAGAGGAACGTGCCCGAGACGGCCGTCCCGATCAGGCCGGTGACGTCGTGGAGGCTGGAGTCGTCGTCGCGCAGCGGGCCGGCGAGGGTCTTGACGCCGAGGGAGAGCAGGAGGGCGAGGGCGAAGACGACGCTGGAGTGGCCGAGGGAGAACCAGAACCCGACGGAGAGGGGCCGTTTCCCCTCGCCCATGAGTTTCCGGGTCGTGTTGTCGATCGCGGCGATGTGGTCGGCGTCGAAGGCGTGGCGCATGCCGAGGGTGTAGGCGGTGACGCCGATGCCGATGCCGAAGGTCTTGGTGCCGATGCTGTAGTGGTGCGGGGCGACGATCGCGACGAGGGTGAACCAGCCGATGACGTGCAGGGCGACGATGAAGGCGGCCATGCCGGCGAGGCGGGTCCATTCCTGCCGGGTCATCGTCATGGGGTGGTGCCTTTCGTCGCGTTCACGGCAAGGCTGTGTCCACCCCGCATCCGCCATGCTCTCCTAGTTGCACATCATGTGCAGTAAAGCCCGCGACAGATCTTCACCATGGCTTGACCAAGGGTTCGACGTCTCTAGAGTGCCCGCCGCCTGATCAGCACCCCCAGCACCACCAGCCCCGGCAGCAGCGGCACCCACACCGTCAGCAGCCGGTACCCCAGCACCGCCGAGGCCGCCGCGACGGCCGGCGCCCCGGTCGCGGCCAGCGACAGCGCGAGGACCGCGTCGAGGGAACCGATCCCGCCCGGAGTGGGCAGCAGCGCGGCGGCGCTGCTGGCGGCCAGATACAGCAGGGCGACGTGGAGCGGGGACAGCGCGAGGCCGATCGCGCGGGTGACGGCGATCAGCACGCACGCGTGCAGCGACGCGAACGCGAACGCCCCGCCCCACAGCGCCGCCGCCCGGCAGGGCCG
>NZ_JBTYMC010000494.1:0-3226 GCF_054880855.1 Streptomyces sp. S6
CGACGGGGTACGCGCGGGCGCTGGACGCGGCCGGGTCGCGGCTCGTGCTCGTGGGCCGGCCGCCGCTGCCGGACGGCGTTCCCGCGTCGGTCGTCGAGTACGACAACCGGGCGGGCGCCTTCCAGGCCGCCTCGCACCTGCTGATCGCCGGGCACCGCCGGATCCTGTTCCTGGGCGGGGAGCGGCTTTTCAGCACGGCGGAGCAGCGGCGGGCGGGGTTCGAGGAGGCGTTGCGGGGTCACGGCGTCGCGCCGGACGCGGAGCTGGATCTGCCGGGTCCCTTCACGCGTTCGTCCGGCTATCTGCGGACCCGGGAGGCGCTGCGCGCGGGGGTGCGGTTCACGGCTGTCCTCGCGGGCACGGACATGGTCGCGATCGGCGCGATCGGGGCGCTGAAGGAGGCGGGTCTGCGGGTGCCGGAGGACGTCTCGGTGGTGGGTTTCGACGACGTCCCGTTCGCCGCCGACCTCACGCCGGGCCTGACGACGGTCCGGGTGCCGTACGAGGAACTGGGGCGGACGGCCGTCCGGTTGGCGTTGCGGGACCGTTCGGAGCGGGCCGGGGACCATGTCGTCCTCAGCACCCAGCTGGTGCTGCGTCGCTCGGTCGCGCCGCCCGCCTGAGGAATCTCCCGGGCGCGCAGGCGTTGAACCTTGCGTGACTTCGACACTGGCAGCGACGCGTTTCTCCGTCCTCGACCGCTCCCGCACCCGCGAGGGGCATTCGCCCGCCGAGGCTCTGCGGGACACGGTCGGGCTCGCGCGCGCCATCGAAAAACTCGGCTATCACCGGTTCTGGGTGTCGGAGCACCACGGTGTGCCGGGGGTCGCGGGGTCGGCGCCGACGGTGCTGGCTGCGGCCGTGGCGGGGGCGACGCGGACGATCCGGGTGGGGACGGGCGGGGTGATGCTGCCGAACCACCGGCCGCTGGTGGTCGCGGAGCAGTTCGGGGTGCTGGAGTCGCTGTTCTCGGGGCGGATCGACATGGGGCTCGGCCGGTCGGTGGGGTTCACGGACGGGGTGCGGCGGGCGCTGGGGCACGGCAAGGACGACGCGGAGGGGTTCGCCGTCCAGATCGAGGAGCTGCTGGGCTGGTTCGCGGGGACTTCCCCGACCGGCGTCCACGCCCGGCCGTCCGAGGGGCTGCGGGTGCCGCCGTTCGTGCTGGCGATGGGCGAGGGCGCCGAGATCGCGGCCCGAGCCGGCCTCCCGATGGTCATCGGCGACCTGCGGAACCCGGAGAAGATGCTGCGCGGCATCGACCGCTACCGTGCCGCGTTCCGCCCCTCCCCCTGGGCCGCCGAGCCGTACGTCGTCGTCTCCGGCACGATCGCCGTGGCCGAGACCCCCGAGGCGGCCCACCGCCTCCTGGTCCCCGAGGCCTGGTCGACGGCACACTCCCGCACGCACGGCGCCTTCCCGCCCCTCCCGCCCGCCGAGGACGCCGCCCGCCGCCCGATGACGGCCCGGCAGCGCGGTTTCTACGAGGACGCCCTCGCCGGCCATCTCGCCGGTACCGGGGAGGAGGTCGCCGACGGTCTGGAGCGGCTGCTGAAGGAGACGGGGGCGCAGGAGGTGCTGGTGACGACGAGCACGTACGACCGTGCGGCGCTCCTCGACTCCTACCGGCGGCTGGCGGACCTCATCGGCGCCAGGCCCGGTAGTGGTCCAGGAGTGTCTCCTCGACCGGCCGGTAGCTGATCCCCAACTCCTCGGTGCTGCGCCGGTTGTCGACGGTGAAGCGGATGCCGAGGTGGTCGCGGATGTAGTCCTGGCCGAGTCCGAACGCGGGCCCCAGGATCCGAACAGGCCAGTGGGGCAGGGCCGTTCGGGGCAGCCGCCAGTCCTTGTGGTGCCGCCGGAGGATCGTCGCCATCTGGTGGAACGACGTCATCTCCCGCTCGGCGAGGATGTACCGGCCGTGCGCGTCCGGGTTCTCGGCGGCGGCGACGTGCGCGAGGGCGACGTCGCGGACGTCGACCGTGGTGAAGCTGAAGTCCGGTGCGCCGTAGCAGAAGTAGCCCTTGAACAGCTCGTCGAGGAGGAAGAGGCTGCCGGAGTCGGAGGCCGGGGTGAGGGAGGGGCCGAGGATCAGGCCGGGGTTGACGGAGACCATCGTCCAGCGGTCCTGGGCGGCGCAGGCGTCCCACGCCGCCTTCTCCGCAACGGTCTTGGAGTAGTGATAGGGGTTGTTCTCCACCGTGCTGGTCGAGTTGACGTGCTTCTCGGTCAACTCGCCGCCCATGTCGGTGAATACGTCCGCGTAGGTGCCGAAGATCGCGCCGACCGTGGACGTGAACACGAGCCGCTCCACGCTCTTCGTGCGCTCGACGGCCCCCAGGACGTTGCGGGTTCCGGTGAGGGCGGGTTCGACGACGTCCCGGTACCCGTCCTTGATCTTCTCCGGCATGAGGAACGGGGAGGCGACGTGGAAGACGACGCGGCAGCCGCGCGCGGCCTCGTCGAAGGAGCCCTCGTCCAGCAGGTCGGCCTCGAACAGCCGGAGCCTGCCGGGGTGTTGGTAGCCGAGTGCCGTGAGCGGGGCGACCTTCGCGGCGGTGTCGAGGCGGCGGACGGTGGCGTGCACCGTGTAGCCGCGTTCCAGCAACTCCCGTACCAGATGGGCTGCGACGAATCCGCTGCCGCCCGTCACCAGGACCGTGTTCACCCGGTCATGATCCCACTTCGGCCGCTCGGGCGAGAGACCTGCGGTCCGGGTGTTTCCCGGAGTCGACGACCGGCAGCACCTCCACCTCGGCGACCAGTCGGCGTGCGGTGACGACCCGCCAGACGGAGGTGAACAGGGAGTCGTCGCCGACGAACGCGGGCGCCGTGGACTCGGCGCCCTCGGCCGTCCGGTACCTGATCCGCACCGGCTGCACGGGCGCACCGGCGTCCAGCGCGGCCTGGAACACGGCACGCCGGAACCGGCCGTGCTCGCGTCCGCACCAGGTGGACCCCTCGGGGAACACGGCGACGGCCTGGCCCGCCCGCAGGGCGCCGGCGATGCGGGAGACCGTGTCGGGCAGGGCGCGCAGCCGGTCGCGGTCGATGAACAGGGAGGCCCGCGCGGCGATCGGGCCCGCCACGGGCCACTGCCGGATCTCCCGCTTCGCCAGCATCCGCGCGGGCCGCACGGCCGCGAGGAGCGGCACGTCCAGCCACGAGATGTGGTTCGCGACGACCAGCAGCCCGCCGTCCGGGGGCGCGGCGCCGGTGATCCGCA
>NZ_JBTYMC010000495.1:0-3212 GCF_054880855.1 Streptomyces sp. S6
CGGGGCGGTCGGCGTCGAGGACCCCGGGAGCCCGCCGCACGGCGCCCTGTACGCCGCCGCCGGTCTGGACGTCGTCCCGCTGCCCCTGGACGGCGACGGGCTCGCCCTCGGGCCGCTGCGGGACGCGCGCGTGCGGGCCGTCGTCACCACGCCCGCCCATCAGTTCCCCACCGGCATCGCGTACGCGCCCCGCCGCCGGGCGGAACTGCTGGAGTGGGCCCGCGCGGTGGACGGGTACGTCCTGGAGGACGACTACGACGGCGATTTCCGCTACGACCGCAGTCCCGTCGGCGCCCTCCAGGGCCTCGACCCCGAGCGTGTCGCCTACAGCGGGTCGGTCAGCAAGTCCCTCGCGCCGGGGCTGCGTCTGGGGTGGCTGCTGTTGCCGGAGGCGCTCGCCGAGGACGTGACCGAGCGCAAGCGGACGGCCGATCTCGGGCATCCGGCGCTGGACCAGGCGCTGTTCGCGCGGTTCGTCGGGCGCGGCGACTACGACCGGCACCTCAGGCGCTGCGGGCGCGTCTACCGGGAACGCCGGGACGCCCTCGTATCGGCGCTCGCCGAGCACTTCCCCGGCACCGAGGTGTCCGGTATCGCCGCCGGGCTCCATGTGATCGCCACGCTGCCCGAGCGGTACGGGCCCGAGGAACGGTTCCTTCGGAGGGTGCGGGAGGCGGGGGTGGAGGTGCGGGCGCTGGCGGAGTTCGGGCACGCGCGCGTGGGGGACGGTTCCGGGGGCGACGGGCGGACGCGGCTGGTGCTCGGGTACGCGCATCTGACGTCGGTACGGGTGCGTAGCGGCGTGGCGTTGATGGCGCGGGCTGCGGGAGGGTGACGCCGGGGCGCTCGACAGCGTCGTCCGGAGCCGTCGTCGTCGGAAACCTGCGTCTCCCCCCGAACCACTCCCCCGCACGCCCCGTTGTTCACCCGCCATTCGCGAACCGGCCCTCCTTCCCCAGTAGGTCTGACGGTGCACCTCTCTCCCGCCCCTTTCCCGGAGGCCCTTGTCATGAGCGCACTTCCCTCTCCCAGCCGTCGCGGTGTTCTGCGCGGCTCGCTCGCCGCGTCGGCGGCGCTGTCTCTGCCCGGCGCCCTGGGGGCCGCGCCCGCGTTCGCTCTGTCGGGGCGGCCGAGTGCGGGCTGGGGGGTGCAGACGGGGGACGTCGGGGCGCACTCGGGGCTGGTGTGGGTGCGGTCGGACCGGCCCGCGCGGATGATCGTCGAGACGGCGGCGACGGAGTCGTTCCGGGGCGCGCGCCGCTGGTGCGGGCCGCTGCTGGGCGCCGGTACGGACTTCACCGGCACCACCCGGCTGCACGGGCTGCCGTCCGGCGAGCAGATCCACTACCGGGTGCTCCTCGCGGACCCGGACGACCCGCGCCGCACGGGCGAGCCGGTCTCCGGGACGTTCCGCACGGTGTCCGAGAAGCGCCGCCGGGGCTTGAAGTTCCTGTGGTCGGGCGACCTCGCCGGGCAGGGCTGGGGCATCAACCAGGACATCGGCGGCTACCGCATCTACGACGCGATGGCGAAGCTGGACCCGGACTTCTTCCTGTGCAGCGGCGACAACATCTACGCGGACGGACCCATCGCCGCCACGCAGGCACTGCCGGACGGCCGGGTGTACCGCAACCTGGTGACCGAGGAGAAGTCGAAGGTCGCCGAGACGCTGGCCGAGTACCGGGGGAACTTCCGCTACAACCTGCTGGACGAGAACCTGCGCCGGTTCAACGCGCAGGTCCCGTCGATCATCCAGTGGGACGACCACGAGGTGCGCAACAACTGGTACCCCGGCGAGGTGATCACCGCCTCGGACCCGCGCTACACGGAGAAGAGCGTGGACGTCCTCGCGTCGCGCGCGCGGCGGGCGTTCAGCGAGTACTTCCCGGTCTCGACGCTGACGCCGGGCGCGAAGCAGGGCCGGGTGCAGCGCGTGCAGCGGCACGGTCCGCTGCTGGACGTGTTCGTGCTGGACATGCGCACGTACCGCAACGCGAACTCGACGGACGTCCAGACCACCGACCCGCAGGGCATCCTCGGCCGGGAGCAGTTGGAGTGGCTCAAGCGGGAGCTGGCCGCGTCGCGCGCGGTGTGGAAGGTGATCGCCGCCGACATGCCGCTCGGGCTGGTCGTGCCGGACCCGATGGAGGGCAAGCCGAACTTCGAGGCCGTCGCGCAGGGCGACCCGGGGCGGCCGCTCGGGCGTGAACTCCAGATCGCGGAGCTGCTGCGGTTCGTCAAGCACCGGCGGATCACCGGCACGGTCTGGCTGACGGCCGACGTGCACCACACCTCGGCGCAGCACTACCAGCCCTCCCGGGCGGCGTTCAAGGACTTCGAGCCGTTCTGGGAGTTCGTCTCCGGTCCGCTCAACGCGGGTGCGTTTCCGGCCAACGACCTGGACGGCACGTTCGGTCCGGAGCGCGTGTTCGTCAAGGCGCCGACGACCGCGAACGTGTCCCCGGCGGACGGCTTCCAGTTCTTCGGGGAGGTCGACATCGACGGCCACAGCGGGGAGTTGACGGTCCGGCTGCGCGAATCGGACGGAACTGTCCTGTTCACGCAGGTACTTCAGCCGGGACGTGTCGGCCAGTAGGGCGCGGGTCCCGTAGGCTCGGCGGTGGACCGCGTACCGGCGTCATCCCCCGGTGCGCGGTGTCCCGCTCGCCCTTTTTGGCGTGAATACGCCCCTTGGCGCGGAAAATGCGAAATGAGCATTTACCCATCGGTCACAATACGTTCGTGATCACGCAACACCGTTCCTTCACAGTAAACGTATGACTCGCAGGACGACTGTCGTCGCACACGCCCTCACCGCGCTCCTCGCGGCCTTCGAAGCGGCCGTCGAGGCCGCCCTGCACACCTGGCGGTCACGCGGCCAGGCCCCCGCGCCACCCGGGAGCGATACCGGCCCCCGGCCACCCGCCGGGGACACCGACGGCCTCACCGTGGACGGCACCGGCACGCTGTGGCGGATGCGGACGACCGTGAAGGACGCCCCCGGCTCGCTGGCCGCGCTGTGCGCCGCCCTCGCCGGGCACCGGGTCGACATCCTGAGCCTCCAGACGCACCCGCTGGGCGAGGACACCGTCGACGAGTTCCTGCTGCGCGCCCCCGGTGCCCTCGGCGGCGCCGAGATCAGCCGCGCGGTGCAGCGGGCGGGCGGCAGCGCGACCTGGATCGAGCGGGCCGACGCGCACGACCTGGTCGAC
>NZ_JBTYMC010000496.1:0-3212 GCF_054880855.1 Streptomyces sp. S6
GAACAGCGCCTGGAACTTCGCCGCCAGGCCAAACTCGATCCCCTCCGGACTCCCCATACCACAACAACGACGCTCAACCACGGAAGCGACGGCTTGTTTCCCGGCAAGCCCAAAGCAACCGTCTCGTACGTGAAGACCAGCGACGGAAAGATCATCAACGGCAGCGAGAGTGTGACGTACGACGACCGCACCGCCGACACCCACATCCCTGACTTCGTGCGCGAGTTCTTCGCGGCGCTCCAAAAGGACTACGGCACCCAGCCGCCGGACCTCGACTACACCGCCAAGGACCTCAACGTCCACAACGGCAAATCGACGACAACCTCGACCAACAACGACGGAATCCTTCCCGGGCGGGCCTACAAGTCGATCGGCGTGAAGCCGGTGATCACCGACGACAACGACAACGTGGTCACCGACGATGGCGGCACCTGCGTCGCAGTGATGCACACGGCCGGCGGGTCCATCGGCTATCGCACCGCTCTGGGCGACCAGCGCCTCACCGACAGCGTGGCCGACTGGGTGACACGGGTGTCGCATGACACCGGATCCTCCGACAATCCCGTCGCGTCGATGGCGCAGGAGATCCGGAACATGTTCTTCAAGCCGGGCCTCACGGGATCGATCTTCGGCTCTGCGCCTCCGATCTGGCAGGAACTCGATTTCAAGACCTGCACCGACGGCACCATCAAGACGGTCGGCGGGGCTCCAGTCCTGCGCTCCAGCTTCATGCCGAACCAGTATCTGTACCGCAACAACAAGGCCATCGACCTGAACGGTTCCTACACTGGATCCAGCGCCCCGGTGACAACCGGCGACTTCTATCACTTCAGCGGACCTGACATCCCCCCGCCTCCCGCTGAACCCGATCAGTCGATGCACCCGTATGCTTCGTGCGACATCACCAGCGGCCACGGAGGCAATCCATGGAATATCGGAGCGATCGCCGACGCGGCCATAGATCCGTCAACAGCCCACTTCTGCAATGCCCCGGGGAAGAGTCCTGACCCGGCCTTCAGTCGGTAATGTAACGGGCGGGGTGGTCTTCCGAGAAACAGAGAGAAGGGCACCCCGCCCCGCCAGGTGAAAGGAGTTCCGGTGCCGAACTATTTGTACGTGACAGCTGTAGCCTTGAGTGTCGCATGTGGAATCGTGTTCGGTATTCGGCAGAGATCATGGCGGGATGGGCTCACGGTCGGCTTGATCTGCGCCACCGGAATCAGCTGCCTTCTATCTCTGCGCTATGCGGAAATTGCCGTATTCTGGCTGTTCGGATCACCTGCGGCAGGATTGAGACTCCTTGGCACGATGTTCCTGATCGTACTCGCCTGGCTACCGTTCCAGGACAATAGAAAGTGTGCCGTCATCTCTGCCGCCTGTATTGCGGCGGCAGCGACTTTCCTCTGGATCCGCCCTTCGCATTTTCCGCTTCCCGTCGTGTACGTGTCCGCAATCCTTTCCGCGATGACACGGATTGCACTCGAACTCCGCACAAGAGCGCCCGACTTCGAAGTTTCGTGACGATCCGCCTACGGCCGGTGGACACGAGTTGCCCGATAGTCGGGTCGCAGGGGCCTGCCGATCAATAACTCCTAGATCGTGGTGAGGATTGCAGGAGTGTGAGGTTGTGTCCGGCGATCTCGGCGAGCTGTTGTGCCGTGGTCACGGTGAGTGCGCCGGCCGGGGCCGTGTACCCGAGCGCGGCGAGCACGGGGGTGACTTCCTGGAGGGTCGCGCCGATCCGGTTCTTGGCCGGGCCGGTTGCCTCGGCGAGTGGCGTCTGAGCCATGGAGCAGCGCTTCGTGAGGAGGAAGACGACAAGCTGTGGTCGCCGGAAACTCGTACGCCGACCGTTACGCCGTCGGTGCGAGCATCCCGATCGCCGGCGAGGGCTGGTGGGTGTTCGCCACGAACACCGACCCCAACAACCCGGGCAAGCTCAAGGCGTACGCAATCTGCGCGAAGGTCGTCAAGAACCCGACCCTCACCACCCCGTGAGGGGAGCCGCCGGTCCTCGCGTGCTCCGGGTGAGGGTCGCGGCGAGGTGAGACGCGGCTGGGCACGCGCAGGGCGCAGGGCCCCGTAGGGTCCGGCAGCAACGAAGCCCCAGGTCTCCGACCTGAGGCTTCGCAGAGAGAGCGGACAAGACCTCGTTTCACTTGGTGAGTCGGCGGCAGTTGATGAGGCTGGTGGCGATGGCAGTGAGGGCGGGGAAGCGCTGCGGGGCGTGGCGCGGCCGGGGAGGCTGCCGCCCACCCAAGCCGAGGCCGCACACCGGGAATTCGACTGGGACATGTTTTAGAACCCCTGTACGATCACCAGCTCGGGGGGCATCACGAACGGTGCTCAGCAAGGTCGTCCTCAAAGATGCGGAGAGAACTTGTCCACCGCTTTCGTGACCATGGCCATCGTCGGTGCGGTCTTCAACGGGGCTGCTGCCGTGACGTATTTGATCGGGCATGAGTACCCCAAGTCCCAGGCGGACATGAAGGGCATTCCACGCAAGTACGTCCCGGTCCTGGGGTCGTTGCTGGCGGCGGGCACCGTCGGGCTGCTGGCCGGGCTCGCGGTGCCGGCGCTCGGCACGCTGGCCGCCGTCGGGCTGATCCTGTACTTCATCGGGGCGATCTTCGCCCACGTGCGCGTGGGTTCCCGGAACATCGTGGGCGGGATCGTGTTCCTGGCGACGGCGGTGGCGATCCTGTGGCTCGGGCTGCTGGACCACGGCCCCTGGTAGAGCGTCCGCCGGGCGGCGGGAGAGTTCGCCGCGGGGGTCTTGAGGGTGGCGTCCTCGCGGGTACGCCGAGTCCGGTCAGGCTCCGCGCTGCCGCAGTATCTCCGGCCCCGGCACCCGCCCGTCCAGATGCCGAAGGCACTGCGCCTCGTCCTCCCGGGCGGCGAGGGTGTCGGGGTGGCCGGGGCCGAGGAGGTGTTCGCGGATCGCGGCGATCTCGCGGTGCTGGACGAGGGCGTCCTGCCAGCGGCCCAGCCGGCCGAGGGCGACGGCGACCTCGCGGCGGCTGACGAGGGTGTCCTCGTGGTCGTCGCCGAGGACGCGCACGCGGATCGCGTGGACGTCGCGGGCCTCGGCCAGCGCCTCCTCCCAGCACCCGAGGCGGCCCAGGTTGACGCCGAGGCCGTGGCGGGCGCGGAGTGTCTCGGGGTGGCCGGGGCCGTGGACGCGGGTCCGGTCGGCCGCCAGCGCCCGGTAG
>NZ_JBTYMC010000497.1:0-3192 GCF_054880855.1 Streptomyces sp. S6
CCGACTCCTGGCCCCGCCACGAACCCGACCCGTACGGCGGGCGGTGGGTCATCACCTCCCCGGACCGGCGCATCCACATCGGCTGGGACGGCGACGGCCTGGACGAGCTGTCCGGCGGGCCACGGCGTGTTGTGCCGGGGCACCGTGAAGCCGATCCCCTGCCACGGGATGTGCGGGTTGAGCTCGCCGTCGTCCGGGTGTGCGGCGGCCGGGATCACGCCGTGCTGGAGCATCAGGACGGTCTTCATCACGGACGCGATGCCGGACGCGCCTTCGAGGTGGCCGAGGCGGGACTTGACGCTGCCGATGTTCAGGGGGGTGCCCCGGCGGCGGACCGCCTCGCCGAGCACCCCGTCCAGGGCGCCGATCTCGATCGGGTCGCCGAGCACGGTGCCGGTGCCGTGGGCCTCCACGAAGCCGACGTCGGCCGGGTCGATCCGGGCGTCGGCCAGCGCCGCCCGGATCACCTCCTGCTGAGCCGGTCCGCTCGGGGCCGTCAGGCCGGACGCCGCGCCGTCGTGGTTGACGGCCGTGCCCCGGATGACGGCGAGGACCGGCCGGCCCTCGCGCTCGGCGTCGTCGAGGCGCATCAGGGCGACGACGCCGATGCCCTCGCCGCGCCCGTAGCCGTCGGCGGTGGCGAGGAAGGACTTGGAGCGGCCGTCCGGTGCCAGCGCCCTCGTCTGGCACAGCGAGACCATCAGGCTCGCGGAGAGCAGCAGGTTGGCGCCGGCGGCCAGCGCGTAGCGGCACTCGCCGGCGCGCAGCCCCCGCACCGCGAGGTGCAGGGTGGCCATGGAGGAGGAGCAGGCGGTCTCCACGCCGAGGACGGGGCCGGAGAAGCCCATCAGGTGGCTGATGCGTCCGGCGCCGAAGCTGAGGCCGCCGCCCGTGATGTAGTACGGGTCGATCCGGGACATGTCCGAGCGGTTCTCGTTGCGCTCGCTGTACTCGGAGGTCATCATGCCGAGGTAGATCCCGACGTCGAGCCGGTCGGAGCGGCGTACCGCGATCCCGGCCCGCTCCAGCGCCTCCCAGCTGGTCTCCAGGAGCATCCGCTGCTGGGGGTCGAGGAGGCGGGCCTCACGGCGGGAGATCCCGAAGAAGTCGGCGTCGAAGTCGGCGACGGTGTCGAGGAATCCGGCGCGGTCGACGTAGGAGCGGCCGAGGCGTCCGGCCGCCGGGTCGTACGCCGCGCGCAGGCCGGGCCGGTCGGCGGGGATCTCGGACAGCGCCGAGTCGGTGCCGCACAGGAACTCCCAGTACGCCTCGGGTGTGTCGATGGCCGGCGGCAGCCTCATCCCCATGCCGACGACGGCGACCGGCGCGTGGTGCGCGTCCTCCAGTTCGGCGATCCTGGCCCGCAGCCGGTGGGAGAGCCGGAGCTGGTCCTCCATCAGGGCGCGGACGCCTTCGGTGTCCAGGGCCTCACTCATACCTGCCTGTCTCCTAATCAGTTCTGGGAGTCAGCCGTACGGCAGACTCCTGGCGGTACCCGGCGGCAGGTGAGCACCCTGTCCTCCTGGACGTTGGGTCCTGAAGAAAGACCGTGCCCCTGCCGTTCGGCCCGGGGAAGTGATCGCTGATGGGATGTCGTGCCCGCCGCCAGTCGGCGTGAGCACTGCTTGATTAGGTCGCTGATGGTTCTCCGGCAGGCTGCTGAAGGTGATCGGCATCGAGTGCGGGAGGACCGTTGCGGCTGTTCGTGGGCGATGACCGGGCCGAGGACCATCACGACATCGAGGTGATGGACGTCTCGGGGCGACGCCTGACCAAAGCCCGGCTGCCCGAGGGCGTGACCGGGATGGCCCGGCTGCACCAGATACTCGGCGAGGCGGCCGGGGACGACGCGGACGAGGCCGAGATCCTCGTCGGGACCGAAACCGACCGCGGCCCCTGGGTACGGGCCCTGGTCACCGCGGGCTGCACCGTGCCGGCCGTCAACCCGCTGCAAGCCGCCCGGTTCCGGGACCGGCTGGGCGTCTCCGGCGCCAAGAGCGATCCCGGCGACGCGCACGTGCCGGCCGACATGGTCCGCACCCGTAAGACACTGATCTGGGAACGCACCCGGCACAGCCAGCGCCTGCGACACGCGCTGCGCGACTACTTCCCCGCCGCCCTGGAGGCGTTCGACGACCTGGACGCCGCCGACACTCTGGAGCTCCTGGGCAAGGCCCCCGCCCCGGTCCTGGCCGCACGGCTGACCACAGCGCAGATCAGAGCGGCACTCAAGCGGGCCCGCCGCAGGAACATCTCCGCCAAGGCGTCCGCGATCCAGACGGCGCTGAGAGCCGAGCACCTGAGCCAGCCCGAAGAAGTCACCGCCGCCTACGCGGCCTCCGTCACCGCGCTGCCGGCCGTCCTGACCACCCTGAACACCCAGATCAAGGCCCTGGAAGGGCAGGTCGAGGCCCATTTTGGGCGGCACCCGGCCGCTGGGATCAGCCTCTCCCAGCCCGGGCTGGGAGTCGTCATCGACGCCCTGCTCACCCAGGCGTTCAGCACGCTGAAGGTCTCCCCCAACGCGCGCGCCTACTGGCGGTAACGCGACCGGGGCAAGGGCCACAACGCCGCCCTGCGCCAGCTCGCCAACCGGCTTGTCGGCATCCTCCACGGATGCCTCAAGACCGGCATCTGCTACGACGAGGCAACCGCCTGGTCGCATCACGCGGAACTGGCTACTGGTTGACATCTACGCTCCTGGGATGTCTCTCTGGGACACGTCGCTGTGGACGGCCCGGACGAGTTCCTCGAAGGACAGCGCGGCGAGGTCCGGGAGCGGCGCGTGGTCCGGTGCGCCCTGGCCGGTGGGCCGAGCGGGTTCGGGGTGGAGCAGGCCGAGGATGTGCCGGGTGATGCGCGGGGCCGTGGGGTGGTCGAGGGCCACCGTCGCCAGGAGGTCGACGCCGAGGGCGTGCGAGAGCCGGGTGCGCAGGTCGATCACCATGATCGAGTCGAGGCCCATGTCGCCGAAGGTGGTCTCCTCGTCGAGGGCCGCGGGCTGCCCGAGGGTCTCGCCGGCGGTCTCGCGGACGAAGTCCCGCAGTGCCGCGTCCCGTTCGCCCGGGTCCAGGGCGTCGAGGCGGTCGCCGAACCAGCCGCGCGGCCGGCCGGTGCGGGCGCCGTGCGTGTCGCCCCGTCCGGCGGGCGCATCCAGCAGCCGGGCGCGGGGATGGTCGCCGAGCGCCTCGG
>NZ_JBTYMC010000498.1:0-3188 GCF_054880855.1 Streptomyces sp. S6
GCGACGTCCGCCGACGGCACGGAGGGCGCCGGCCTGGCCTCACGCCCCTTCACCTCGCGGCCTGCGACATCCCGGCCCGCAGCGTCGCGGCCCCCGGAATCACGCCCCGCGCCCTCACCCCGCCCCGGTTCCCGCTCCGGTGCCGCCGCCTGCGCCTGCCGGTGCCCCGGCGGCATGGCGAAGGCCCGGACGTCCACCGGTTCGGTGGCGACGTCCAGGGCGTCGTCGTCGGGCTCCCCCGCCTCGGCGGTGCGGGCCCTCAGGTCCCGGGCGTACCGGCGCTCCATCCCTGCCCGGCCGGACAGCAACCGGATGGCAGTGCTGAAGCGTTCCGTCGGACGGGCCTCGTTCAGCTCGTCCTGCCTACGGAGCCACATCGGCACCAAGTAGGCGGCCCAGGCCCCGACAATGACTGCGTAGATGAGGCCGCTGCTGCTCACGCCTCACACCGTAGAGGGATTTGGTTGAGGCCATCCGCCAATTGGGCCGGTGTGTCGCACGATCCGGCTGATATTTCGAGCTTTTTTTGTGACCGATGCGATCAGCGGACCGCACAAGAAGGGAACTTCGGCGCATTCAGACGGTCATCGTCCGATCATATTCGAACGTTTATTCAATTTCCCGGTCCGGTGGGGTTGCCCGGCGCGCGGTGCCGGTCGTACGAACGGCGCCAGCGGTTCAGCAGCCCTTCGGGTACCTCTTCGGAGGTGAGTGCGAACACGAGGTGGTCGCGCCAGGCGCCGTCGATGTGCAGATAACGGGGCCGCAGTCCCTCCTCCCGGAATCCGAGTTTCTCCACCACCCGGCGGCTCGGACCGTTCTCGGGGCGAATGCAGACCTCGATGCGGTGCAGTCCGACGGTGCGGAAACAGTGGTCGACGACGAGCGCGACGGACGTCGGCATGACGCCGCGCCCGGCGACCGACTCGTCCACCCAGTACCCGACGTGCCCGGAGCACATGGAGCCCCAGGTGATGCCGGCGACCGTCAACTGGCCGACCAGGCGCCCCTGGTACTCGATGACGAACGGCAGCATGCGGCCCGCGTTCGCCTCGGAGCGCAGGTGGCGGACCATCTGCCGGTAGGTGGGCCGGTGCGCGAGAGGTCCGTTCGGCGCGGGCGGCGGGATCGTCGCCTCCCAGGGGCGCAGCCAGTCGCGGTTGCGCCGGTTGACCTCGCGCCAGGCGTTCTGGTCGCGCACCTTTATGGGCCTCAGGACGATGTCGCCGTCCACCAGCCGGGTGGGCCAGGAGGGGGTGTTCAGCTCGCACCCCCGGGTCTGGGGTGGTCGCCGCCGCGCATCTGGTCGACGGCGTGGACCAACAGGGGTTCCAGGACGGCCAGTCCGTCCTTCACTCCGCCGGTGGAGCCCGGGAGGTTGACGATGAGCGTCCCGCGCGCGAGGCCCGCGAGTCCCCGGGACAGCGCGGCGGTGGGGACCTTGTCGCGGCCGTACGCGCGGATGGCCTCGGCGATGCCGGGGACCTCGTGGTCGATGACCGCGCGGGTGGCCTCGGGGGTGCGGTCGGTGGGTGAGACGCCGGTGCCGCCGGTCGTGACGATGACGTCGTACCCGGCTTCGACGCCCGCGCGCAGCGCCGCCTCGACGGGGTCGCCGTCGGGAACGATCCGAGGGCCGTCCACGGCGAATCCGAGGCCGCGCAGGCCCTCGGCGACCAGCGGGCCGCCCTTGTCCTCGTAGACGCCCGCAGAGGCCCGGTTGGAGGCGGTCACGACCAGAGCGGCGTACGGCGCGAGCAACGCGCCGCCCACCGAGGTGTCGAGTGTCATGTCCTGCTCCAGTCGCCCGACTTGCCGCCCGTCTTCTCCTCCACGCGCACGTCCGTGATGACCGCTCCCTTGTCGACCGCCTTGACCATGTCGATCACGGTGAGCGCGGCGACGGAGACGGCGGTGAGGGCTTCCATCTCGACGCCTGTGCGGTCCGCCGTACGGACCGTGGCGAGGATCTCCACCGCGTCGTCCACGACCGACAGGTCCAGTGTCACACCGGACAGCGACAGCGGGTGGCACAGCGGGATCAGGTCCGGGGTGCGTTTGGCGCCCATGATCCCGGCGATCCGCGCGACGGCGAGGGCGTCGCCCTTGGGGACCCCCTCGCCGCGCAGCAGCTCGACCACGCGCGGGGAGACGAGGACGCGTCCGGAGGCCCGCGCGGTGCGGGCCGTGACGTCCTTGCCGGTCACGTCGACCATCCGGGCGGCGCCCGCCTCGTCGATGTGCGTCAGTCGGTCCTGCGTGCTCATGCTGTGCGGCGCTCCCGGTCGGCCCTATAGTGCGCGACACGGTACTCCCCGACCGGCGGGGCGACGCAGCGGGACCGCCCTGCGGAACCACCGGACACGCGCGCGTGCCTCAGCCGAGCAGGACGACCTCGACCTCGCTGCCCGGTTCGACGCGCTCTACGTCCTCCGGGACGACGATCAGCGCGTCCGCGTGCGCCAGGGCGGCGACGAGGTGGGAGCCCGAGCCGCCGACGGGGCTGACGGTGCCGTCGGCGGCGGTGGCGCGCAGGAACTGGCGGCGGCCCGCCGGGGACGTCAGGGGCTTGTCGGCGGTGAGCCGCGCGCGCGTGGTGGGCCGGTGGACGTCCGGGAGGCCCATCAGGGCGCGGATCGCGGGGCGGACGAACAGCTCGAAGGAGACGTACGACGAGACCGGGTTGCCCGGGAGGGCCAGCAGCGGGGTGTGGTCGGGGCCGATCGTGCCGAAGCCCTGGGGTTTGCCGGGCTGCATCGCCAGCGTGCGGAAGTCGACGCCGCTGCCCGCCTCGTCCTCGTCGCCCACGGACGACAGGGCCTCCTTGACGACGTCGTACGCGCCGACGCTGACCCCGCCGGTGGTCACCAGGAGGTCGGCGCGGACCAGTTGGTCCTCGATGGTGGAGCGGAGCGTCTCGGCGTCGTCGTCGACCGCGCCGACCCGGTAGGCGATCGCCCCGGCGTCGCGGGCGGCGGCGGTGAGGGCGAAGCTGTTGGAGTCGTAGATCTGGCCGTCGGCCAGTTCCTCGCCGGGCTGGACCAGTTCGGTGCCGGTGGAGACGACGACCACGCGCGGGCGTGGGCGCACGCGCACGGTGGGCCGGCCGATCGCGGCGAGGAGGGCGATCTGCGGCGGCCCGACGACCGTCCCGGCGCTCAGCGCGCGGTCTCCCGCGCGGACGTCGC
>NZ_JBTYMC010000499.1:0-3174 GCF_054880855.1 Streptomyces sp. S6
CACGTCGGCCTCCCTGTCTCTGCACTCGATGGTAGGCCGCACCCTACTCAGACCGTTAGCCCGCCGACCACCCCGTACCCGTACACCGCCGCGTGCTCGGCGGACAGTGCCGCCTGGACAGCGTCCAGCTCCGCGCTCATCGCGCTCCCTCCGTCAACACGTACGCGTGCACGGCCCCCGCCGCCGCGACCGACGCCAGCAGCCGCGCCAGGTCACCGGGCACCGTCAGCAGCTCGGCGGCCCGCCGATCGGCCAACACCCGCTCGGCGGAGGCGAGTTGGGAGAGGGCGGTCTTGTCGTCGACGGGAGCGGGGGTGGGGGACGCCGACGGTGACGCCGACGGTGATGCCGACCCCGTCGTACCCCCCGTACTCCCCCCGAACGCCCCCACATGCCGAGTCACCTCCGCCCGCAGCGGCTCCAGCACCCCCGCCAGACCCGGACGCGCGGCGAGGGCGGCGTCGTAGCGGGCCAGCAGGGCCTTGCTGTCCCGCACCGCACGTGCGCGGACGCGTTGGGAGACGGAGGGGGTGTCCGAGGCGGTCTCCTCGGTGGAGGAGCCGGAGGAGCAGCCCGCGAGGAGGGCGGCGGCGGCACCCGCGCCGGTCAGGAGGGTTCTTCGGCGCGGACCCCGGGGGGTGCGCGGCGGGGAGTACGGCACGTCAGACGTCCTCTGGATGGTCGTCGAAGGAATGGTCGGGCCCGACTGCGATCACCGTACCGGCGGCCCCCGCCCCCGGCGTCGCCAGGCACGGTCCGTCGGCCGAAGACCAGACGGGTGGACGGCAACACTCCTCGCGACCGGATACCCTTTGACCAGACACGCGAACCGTTCCACAACAGCACACGCGGCCGAGGAGTCACCCGGATGAGCACCACCCAGAGCGAGGGGCTGCGAGAGCTCCTGGAGCCGCTCGTCACCTCCCAGGGCCTGGACCTCGAAGAGATCGCGGTGGAGACCGTCGGCCGCAAGCGCGTGCTGCGTGTCGTCGTCGACTCGGACTCCGGGGCCGACCTGGACGCCGTCGCCGATGTGAGCCGCGCGCTCTCGGCGAAGCTCGACGAGACGAACGCGATGGGCGACGCCGCGTACGACCTGGAGGTCGGCACCCCCGGCGCCGAGCGCCCCCTCAAGGAGCACCGGCACTACGTGCGCGCCGTCGACCGCCTGGTCAGGTTCCAGCTCACCGACGGCGGTGACGTCACCGCCCGCATCCTCGCCGTGGACGACGAGGGCCTCGACCTGGAGGTGCCCGGCGTGAAGGGCCGCAAGGCCACCGCCCGCAGGCTCGCCTTCGGCGACATCGACAAGGCCCGCGTCCAGGTCGAGTTCAACCGCAAGAACAACGAAGAGAACGAGAAGGAAGAGGAGGCGTAGCCGTGGACATCGACATGAGTGCCCTGCGGGGTCTGGTACGGGAGAAGGAGATCTCCTTCGACCTGCTGGTCGAGGCGATCGAGTCGGCCCTCCTCATCGCCTACCACCGCACCGAGGGAAGCCGCCGCCGCGCGCGCGTCAAGCTCGACCGCGAGAGCGGTCACGTGACCGTGTGGGCGAAGGAGGACCCGGACGACGTCGAGGAGGGGCAGGAGCCCCGCGAGTTCGACGACACCCCGTCGGACTTCGGCCGGATCGCCGCCAGCACCGCCAAGCAGGTCATCCTCCAGCGTCTGCGCGACGCCGAGGACGACGCGACGCTCGGCGAGTACGCCGGCCGTGAGGGCGACATCGTCACCGGCGTCGTCCAGCAGGGCCGCGACCCGAAGAACGTGCTGGTCGACATCGGCAAGATGGAGGCCATGCTGCCGGTGCAGGAGCAGGTCCCCGGCGAGACGTACACGCACGGCCTGCGCATCAGGTCGTACGTCGTGCGCGTCGCCAAGGGGGTGCGCGGCCCGTCCGTCACCCTCTCCCGCACGCACCCCAACCTGGTGAAGAAGCTCTTCGCCCTGGAGGTGCCGGAGATCGCCGACGGCTCCGTCGAGATCGCCGCGATCGCCCGCGAGGCCGGTCACCGCACGAAGATCGCCGTCCGCTCCACACGCAGCGGCCTGAACGCCAAGGGTGCCTGCATCGGCCCGATGGGCGGCCGGGTGCGCAACGTCATGGGTGAGCTGAACGGCGAGAAGATCGACATCGTCGACTGGTCGGACGACCCGGCGGAGATGGTCGCGAACGCGCTGTCACCCGCCCGGGTGTCGAAGGTGGAGGTCGTCGACCTCGGCGCCCGCTCCGCACGGGTGACCGTGCCGGACTACCAGCTGTCGCTGGCGATCGGCAAGGAGGGCCAGAACGCCCGCCTCGCCGCCCGCCTCACCGGCTGGCGCATCGACATCCGGCCGGACACCGAACAGCAGGAGCCGCAGGCCGGGGAATAGATCACGCCGGTCAACGGCTGGATCACGTCAGTTATATCGCGGCACGTGTTCGACTCCTGACCCAAAGGGGTGAGGTCGCCGCGGGGAGGTAGACTTAAAGGTGTCTGGCCGGACGCACGCCCGAGCATGCCCTGAACGCACCTGTGTGGGGTGCCGGGAGCGATCGGCCAAGACAACACTGCTGCGCATCGTGGCGGCCGAGGGCGAATGCGTCCCCGACCCTCGCGGTACGCTGCCCGGCCGGGGCGCGTATCTGCACCCCGTCCCCGTCTGTCTCGACCAGGCGGTACGCCGCCGGGCGTTCACGCGGGCCTTGCGAGCCCCGGGTGCGCTCGACACAAAGGTGTTGCGCCGATACGTCGAGGAGACGACCGTTGCCGATCAGGCGACACCGTAAGGAAGTGGCGCGCGGACCGTCCGCGTGGCCAGGTACCCCGCGAGTTGGAAGTAGGTCGAGATTGCGATGAGCACTCGATGAGCACGCGATGAGTACGCCCATGAAGTAGCGACGGTCCGGACTGAACCCGGACCTCAAAGGAGCGAAGTGGCTAAGGTCCGGGTATACGAACTCGCCAAGGAGTTCGGTGTGGAGAGCAAGGCCGTCATGGCCAAGCTCCAGGAACTCGGTGAATTCGTCCGTTCGGCGTCTTCGACCATCGAAGCGCCCGTTGTACGCAAGCTGACGGACGCCTTCCAGGGCGGCGGCAAGCCCGCCCCTCGCAAGGCTGCCCCCAAGCCCGGCGCGCCCTCCCCGGCGACGTCGGCACGTCCGGCTCCGCCGAAGCCGCCCGCCCC
>NZ_JBTYMC010000500.1:0-3142 GCF_054880855.1 Streptomyces sp. S6
CGGGCGACGGCGGTGACGGCCGCTCTGGAGGCGGGCGGGCAGGGGCTGTTCGCGTTCCCGGCGCAGTCCAACGCGACAGGGGTGCGGCATCCCCTGGAGTGGGTCGGCCGGGCGCGAGGCCGGGGGTGGCGGGTGCTGCTGGACGCCGCCGCGTACCTGCCGACGGGGCCGCTGGACCTGACGGCCGTCCCCGCCGACTTCGTCGCGCTGTCCTGGTACAAGATCACCGGGTTCCCGACGGGTGTGGGCTGTCTGGTGGCCCGCCGGGACGCCCTCGCGGAGCTGAGACGGCCCTGGTTCGCGGGCGGGACCGTCCGGGCGTCGTCCTCCCACACCGACTGGCACCTGCCCGCACCCCCGCCGGAGGGCTTCGAGGACGGCACGCTCCCCTTCCTGTCCCTCCCGGACGTGACGGCGGCCGTCGCCTGGCACCGCGAGATCGGCTATGACGCCGTCCACCACCACGTCACCGCCCTGACGGCCCGCCTCCTGACGGGCCTCACCGCCCTGCGCCACCCGGACGGCGCCCCGGCGGTCCGGGTCCTCGGCCCCCTCTCCGCCGAGAACCGGGGACCCACGGTCACCTTCAACCTCCTCCACCCCGACGGCACCCCCGTCGACGAACGCCGCCTCCAGCAGGCCGCCGCCGGCGCCCGCGTCAGCCTGCGCACCGGCTGCTTCTGCAACCCCGGTGTCGCGGAGGAGGCCAACGGCATGACCCCGGACATCGTCCACGCCGCCCTCCTGCACGGCACGCCCGCCGACGTCGACGCCTACCTCCGGCAGCTCACCGTCCAGGCGCAGGGCGCGGTCCGCGCGTCGATGGGCGTGGCGACGAACACGCGTGACGTGGACCGGCTGGTGGAGGTGTGCGCGGAGCTGGTGGCGCGGGGGCTGGAGGAGGGGGTCGCGCAACCCCGGACGGGCTGCTGAAGCCCCTCCCCCTATGCCGCCGTCGCCTCGAACTGCGTCCGGTACAGCTCCGCGTACCGCCCGTCCGCCGCCAACAGCTCCTCGTGGGTGCCCTGTTCGACGATCCGCCCGGCTTCCAGGACCAGGATCAGATCGGCGGTGCGGACGGTCGAGAGGCGGTGGGCGATGACGAGTGCCGTGCGGTCGGCGAGCGCTTCGGCCAGGGCTTCCTGGACGGCCGCCTCCGAGGTGTTGTCGAGGTGGGCGGTCGCCTCGTCGAGGATGACGACGCGCTGGCGGGCCAGCAGGAGGCGGGCGATGGTCATGCGCTGGCGTTCCCCGCCGGAGAGCCGATATCCGCGTTCGCCGACGACGGTGTCGAGGCCGTCGGGCAGCTCCGCGACCAGCGTGCCGAGACGGGCCCTGCGCAGCGCGTCCCACAGGTCCTCGTCGGTCGCGGCGGGCGCCGCCAGCAGGAGGTTGGCCCTGACCGTGTCGTGGAAGAGGTGGCCGTCCTGCGTGACCATGCCGACGGTCTCCCGCAGGGACCGCGCGCTCACGTCCCGGACGTCCACGCCGCCGACCCTGACCGCGCCCGAGTCGACGTCGTACAGGCGGGGCAGGAGCTGGGCGATCGTCGACTTCCCGGCGCCGGAGGAGCCGACGAGGGCGACGGTCCTCCCGGGTTCGGCGCGGAAGGTGAGGCCGTGGAGGACCTCGGTGCCGCCCCGGGTGTCGAGGGCGGCGACCTCCTCCAGGGAGGCGAGGGAGACGCGGTCGGCGGAGGGGTAGCCGAAGCGGACGTCGTCGAACTCCACGGCGAGGGGACCTGAGGGGAGGTCGACGGCGTCCGGCTTCTCCTCGATCAGCGGCTTCAGGTCCAGCACCTCGAAGACCCGCTCGAAGCTGACCAGCGCGCTCATCACCTCGACCCGCGCCCCCGCGAGGGAGGTGAGCGGCGCGTACAGCCGGGTCAGGAGCAGCGCGAGGGAGACGACGGCGCCCGGCTCCAGGGTCCCGCCGAGCGCGAGCCGCCCGCCGAGGCCGTAGACGAGGGCCAGCGCCAGGGCGGAGACGAGGGTGAGGGCCGTGATGAACACCGACTGCGCCGTCGCCGTGCGCACCCCGATGTCGCGGACGCGGGCGGCCCGTTCGGCGAACTGGGCGGACTCCTCCTCGGGGCGGCCGAAGAGCTTGACGAGGGTCGCGCCGGGCGCCGAGAACCGCTCGGTCATCCGGGTGCCCATCGCCGCGTTGAGGGCCGCCGCCTCCCGCTGCATGCCCGCCATCCGCGCCCCCATCCGCCGCGCGGGCACCACGAACACCGGCAGCAGGACCAGCGCGAGGAGCGTCACCTGCCAGGACAGCGTCAGCATCACGGCGAGCGTGAGGAGCAGGGTGACGATGTTGCTGACGACCCCGGAGAGGGTGTTGCTGAACGCGCGCTGCGCGCCGATGACGTCGTTGTTGAGCCGGGAGACCAGCGCTCCCGTACGAGTCCGGGTGAAGAACGCGACCGGCATGCGCTGCACATGATCGAACACGGCCGTGCGCAGATCCAGGATGAGCCCCTCCCCGAGCGTCGCCGACAGCCGCCGGCTCAGCACCCCGAGCCCGGCCTCCAGGATCGCGAGCCCCGCGATGAGCAGCGCCAGCCGGACGACGACGGAGGGCTCGCCGTGCGACACGATCGTGTCGACGACGCGTCCGGCGAGGACGGGCCCGGCGACCGCGAGGAGCGCGGTCAGCATGCCGAGCACGACGAAGAGCGCGATCCTCTTGCGGTGCGGCAGGGCGAAGGCGCCGATGCGGCGCAGGGTGGCGCGGTCGAAGGGTCGTCCGTGTCCGGTCTTCGCGGTCATGGCGCTCTGTAGCTGCGCCCAGGCGGTGATCTCCATGCTCATGGAGACGACCGTAGGACCTCGACCAATCTTGAGGTCAAGGGCGTACGGGTGTTCGTCACGCGGAGTCCGCTCGTCCGCAACCCCGAGTTGGGCCCGGGTGGAAAACCTCTACCGACGTGATGACCGTCCCCGTCCCCGCCGCTGACCGGCGCTTTCCCGTGCGCCGACTCCTGTGTCTGGTGCCCGTCGTCCTCGTCGCCGTCGTCGCGGTCCGCCACCGTGACGTCCTCGTCGAGGGGTTCGGCCACCTCCGTGACGCCGAGTGGCCCTGGCTGCTGGCCGCCGCCGGGGCGACCTCGCTGACCTGGGTCGCCGCCGCCGTCACC
>NZ_JBTYMC010000501.1:0-3124 GCF_054880855.1 Streptomyces sp. S6
GCCGCGCTGGCCACCAAGATGAGCACGCTGCCCGCCGTGCCGGTGTTCGCGGGGCTCGCGGCGGTGGCGCTGTGGCGGACGGGACGCCGGGACGCTCTGCTGGGTGCCGCCGGGGTCGCGGTGAGCGCGTTCGCCGTGGTGTGGGTGTCGTATCTCGCCGTGGACCCCCGGCTGCGGTGGAGTCCGGCGCCGGGCTCGGTTCCCCGGCTGCGGGGGATCCGGGGCCTGGTGGTGCGGCTGCTGCCGGTGCCCGCGTCGTACCGGGACGGGATGCGGGTGCAGTTCCGGTTCGAGAACCAGCACTGGGAGGGGTACCTGTTCGGGCACGTCTACAGCGGGGCCCGCTGGTACTACCTGCCCGCCGCGCTGCTCGTGAAGACCCCGCTCGGGATGCTCGCCCTGTGGGCCGCCGGGGCCGTGGCCATGCTGGCGGTGCCTCGGCTGCGGCGCGCGGCGGTGTTCGTCCTCCTGCCGGCCGGGGTGCTGCTGGCCTCGGCGATGACGGGGACACGGGATCTGGGGACGCGGTACGCGGTGTTCATGCCGATGTTCCTGGCGGTGGCGGCGGGATGCGCTCTGGCGTTGCGGAGAGTGTGGGTCACCTGCGCGCTGGTCGCCTTCGTCGCCGTCAGCTCCGTGCGGACCTTCCCCTACTACCTCCCCTACTCCAACGAGGCCTTCGGCGGCCCGGCCCGTACGCATCTCCGGCTGCACGACTCCAACGTCGACTGGGGGCAGGATCTCGGGCGGCTCGCCGAGCGGTACGGGGGTGCGCCGGTGTGGCTGGTGTACAAGGGGGCCGGGGTGCCGGCGTACTACGGCGTGCGGGGGCGTGATCCGCTGACGGTGCCCGAGGCGCGGGTGCGGGGGCTGCTGGTCGTGTCGGACTCGGCGGCGGCCAAGGCGCGGGGGCGACTGGCGGAGCTGCTGCGGACCAGCCGGGCGGTGGCCGAGGTGGGGCACTCGATCACCGTCTACCGGCGGTGAACCGATCATGAAGTGGGCTATGTTGAGGCCGTGGGAGACAAAGGAGGAGGGCCCGGTCCCTCACCGCAGCAGGCACGCGCCCAGGCGTCCGCGATCACCTCGGGCAAGGCCGTCCCCGAGACGGAACTCTCTCCGGCCTCCCAGCTGCGCGCCCTGTTCGACGGCCCGCACCTCTCCCCCGGCCAGCGGCGCATCGCCCAGTACCTGATCGAGCACCTCACCGAGGCGTCCCTCCTGTCGATCACGGACCTCGCGGAGCGCGTCGGGGTGAGCCAGCCCTCGGTGACCCGGTTCGCGGCGGCCGTCGGCTTCAGCGGCTACCCGGCGCTGCGGGAGCGGCTCCAGACGCTGGCCCTCGGCGCGCGCGGCCCGGCGGCCGAGGTGAACCGGGGCAACGAACTCCAGGCGGCGGTGGACGCGGAGATCCGCAACCTGGAGGACCTGCGCCGCGACTTCGCCGACCCGGACCAGGTCATCGAGGTGGGGCGGGCGCTGTCGGGGTCCACGCCGCTGACGGTCCTCGGCTTCAGGATCTCGGCGTCCCTAGCGGAGTACTTCGCGTACGCGGCCCGCCGGGTCCACCCGGACGTCCGGCCGGTGACGCGCGGCGGGAGCGTCGCCTACGACGCGCTGCTCCAGTCCCGGGAGGCGGGCGGGACGTGGGTGCTGGCGTTCTCGATGCCCCGGCACGCACAGGAGACGCTGACGGCGGTGCGTGTGGCGCGCGGGGCGGGGCTGAAGGTCGCGCTGATCACGGACCTGGCGCTCGGGCCGATCGCCGACGAGGCGGACGTGACGTTCGCGACGGGCACCGGCTCACGGCTGGTGTTCGACTCGTACGCGGCGCCGGGCGTGATGGCGGCGGCGCTGCTCCAGGCGATGACGGACGCGGGTCCCGAGCGGACGCAGGCGCGGCTGGAGGAGTACGAGCAGGTGGCGGAGCGGCACCGGTTCTTCCTGCCTGACTGATCCGCTTTACGGGCAGGTGGCCGGCGTGTGGGGATCACCACGAGAATGCGTGAATGTTTCCATACTCCTTGCCAAGGCGACCGCATATATAAATACTGCTGACGGTCGCACCGCCGCACATCGGAAGCCACGCTCATGAGTCTCACGACGCCGCGCCTCAGCCCGGACTGGCCCCGCCACGTCAAAACGCCCGGCAGTTACGACTGGGAGCGTTCCGCCGTCAAATGGCTGCGCGAGCTGGTCCCCGCCCGCTACGCCGGCTACCCGGCGCTCCTGCGCCACCCCGTCCTGCTCGCCCGGCACGCGCACCTCCAGGTGCAGCAGGAGGTGCGGGTCGCCCGCACGGCCCTCCAGACCGCCCGCGCCGACCTGCCGGCCCTCGGTCTGCACGAGGCGGCGATCGAGCACACGATCAAGATGTACGCCGCCGAACTGACGCAGCTCCAGCACCTGGCGCGTGGCGTGCGGGCGGTGGCCCAGGCCCTGGCGGCTCAGTCGCCGTCCCTGCGCCGCTGACGTTCCCTGCGGGACTCGCGCCAGTACCAGGCCAGCCCCGTGGACAGGGCCACCAGGAAGATCACGGGCAGCGCGAGGCCCAGGAGACGCGAGAGGCTCATGGCACGGCTTTCGGCTCGGTGGGCCGGGGTGCCGAACGCCCACCGACCCACCGCACATTGTGACATGGGACACAGTTATCGCGTCCCGGGGGTCACGAGGTCCGCGCCTCCAGATCGTGGCGCGTGTTGTCGCCGTACACCCCGGACTCGTCGCCCCGGATGCCGTACCAGAGCTGGAAGCGCGCCACGGCCTCGGTGAGTGTCGCGTCGTACTCGCCGTTCGTGGAGCCGTGGTCGTACACGTTCGGGATCCGGCGCAGGCGCTCCTGGAGGCCCACGACCTCCTTGCCGCTCGCACCCTCGCGCAGGACACCGGCGCCGTCGGGGTCCTGGGCGGGTGCGCTCGGGGTCGGGGTGGGTGTGGGGTCCGGTGCCTGGCTCTGCTCGACCGGGGCGCCGACGACCGGGGGCTGGGCCGCCGCCGCGTCGTTCTGGCGGCCCGGCAGGAACAGGATCGCGGCGGCGAAACCGACCAGGGCGGCGGCCGAGATCGCGATGACACCGGCCGCGCGGCGCACCCCCCTGCCGGTGGCCGGCTCGGGCGGGGGCGG
>NZ_JBTYMC010000502.1:0-3115 GCF_054880855.1 Streptomyces sp. S6
GCGGAGAGCGACGCGGAGCGGCGGTGCGCGCGGCTGCTGCGGGAGCGGCTGACCGCCGAACTCGCCGTGCACGACGCCGGGGAGGGGCTGCGCGCGGTCGGAAATCTGGGGACGCCCGTGCAGCAGGTGCGCGACGTGTTCTCGGTGACTCCGGCCGACACGGACGAGGACTGGGCGGCGATCACCGAGCGGCTGCGGGCCGTGCCGGAGGCGCTGCGCGGCTACCGCGAGTCCCTCGAACTCGGCCTGGAGCGCAAGCTGTTCGCCGCCCCGAGGCCGACGGCGACGTTCGTCGAGCAGCTCCGCGAGTGGGCCGACACGGGCGAGGGGCACGGCTGGTTCGAGGACTTCGCGGCGACCGGTCCGGACAGCCTGCGCGGTGAACTCGACGCCGCCGCGCAGGAGGCGACCGTGGCGGTCGTCGGGCTCCGGGACTGGATGCGGGAGGTGTACGTCCCGACGATCGAGGACGCCCCGAACGTCGTCGGCCGTGAGCGGTACGCCCGACTGTCGCGCTACTACAACGGCACCGACCTCGACCTGGACGAGGCGTACGCGTACGGCTGGGCCGAATACCACCGCCTGCTGGGCGAGATGAAGAGGGAGGCCGAGAAGATCCTCCCCGGCGCGGCCACCCCGTGGACGGCGCTCGCCCACCTCGACGAGCACGGCCGGCACATCGAGGGCGTCGACGAGGTCCGCGACTGGCTCCAGAGCGTGATGGACCGGGCGATCGACTCCCTGGACGGCACGCACTTCGAACTCGCCGAGCGGGTACGGAAGGTGGAGTCCCGTATCGCCCCGCCCGGCGGCGCGGCGGCCCCGTACTACACGGGCCCCTCGGAGGACTTCTCCCGCCCCGGCCGCACCTGGCTCCCGACGATGGGTCAGACCCGGTTCCCCGTCTACGACTTGGTGTCGACCTGGTACCACGAGGGCGTCCCCGGCCACCACTTGCAGCTCGCCCAGTGGGTGCACGTCGCGGAGAACCTCTCCCGCTACCAGGCGACCGTCGGCATCGTCAGCGCGAACGCCGAGGGCTGGGCCCTGTACGCGGAGCGCCTGATGGACGAACTCGGCTTCCTGGCCGACGCGGAGGAGCGGCTCGGCTACCTCGACGCGCAGATGATGCGCGCGGTCCGCGTCATCATCGACATCGGCATGCACCTGGAGCTGGAGATCCCGGCCGACTCCCCGTTCCACCCCGGTGAGCGCTGGACGCCCGAGCTGGGCGAGGAGTTCTTCCTCGCGCACAGCAGCCGCCCCCACGACTTCGTCGTCAGCGAGCTGACCCGCTACCTGACCATCCCCGGCCAGGCCATCGGCTACAAACTCGGCGAGCGCGCCTGGCTGCTGGGCCGCGAGAAGGCCCGCGAACGGCACGGCGACGCGTTCGACCTGAAGGCGTGGCACATGGCGGCCCTGTCGCAGGGCTCGCTCGGTCTGGACGACCTGGTCGACGAACTGGCAGCCCTGTAAGGGTCATCGACGCTCCACCGAGTCCCCGGTCAGCAGCCGCAGTCGTCGGATCCGACAGGTGCGGTCAGCGGATCGGGGACTCGGCGTTCCGTCCCTTCCCAGGTCTCGAACTCGAAGCCCTCGCGCACCCAGTACTCGAACCCGCCGAGCATCTCCTTGACCTGGTAGCCGAGTTCGGCGAGCGCGAGGGCGGCGCGGGTGGCGCCGTTGCAGCCGGGTCCCCAGCAGTAGGTGACCAACGGGACGTTCCTGTCGAGGAGTCGGGGAGCCTGCTCGGGGATGAGGGCGGTCGGCAGGTGGAGCGCGCCGGGGATGTGGCCCTGGTCCCACGCCTCGGTGGAGCGGGAGTCGATGACGACGAACTCGTCGGTGGGCAGCGCGGCGGCGACGTCGGAGACGTCCGCGTGGAAGGCGAGGCTCGCGCGGAAGTGGGCGGCGGCCTCGGCGGGGGTGGCGGGGGCGGTGCGCAGGACGGGGTTCGTGGCCGTCGGCAGGCTCGTCGTCGTGTCGGTCGTCATGGCGAAAAATCTACGGTCGGCGGCTTCTGACCTGAAGGCCGCTTCCCCGGCCCCGACCTTGATCGGCCGGGGATTCCCCGGCACTCTTGCCCGATGACCGCGTATTCCCCGGACGCCACCGACTGGCGCATCCTCGATGTCCTCCAGCGCGACGGGCGGGCCTCGTTCGCCGAGCTCGCGCGGGCCGTGTCGATGTCGCCGAGCGCGGTGACCGAGCGGGTGCGGCGGCTGGAGGAGTCCGGGGTGATCCAGGGGTACTCGGCGGTCGTCGACCCGGAGCGGCTCGGGCTGCCGATCCTCGCGTTCGTCCGTCTCCGGTACCCCAACGGCAACTACAAGCCGTTCCACGACCTGGTGGCGGTGACCCCGGAGATCCTGGAGGCGCACCACGTGACGGGCGACGACTGCTTCGTCGTCAAGGTCACCGCCCGGTCGATGAGGCACCTGGAGGAGGTGTCGGGGAAGCTCGGCACGCTCGGTTCGGTGACGACGAGCGTCGTCTACTCCTCGCCCCTGCCCCGCCGCCCCCTCGGTCAGTGACCGCGCCGCCGCAGGGTCGAGCCGCTGCGGTCCTTCACCACCTCCAGCTGCGCGTGGATGCGCCGCCGCAGGTCGGCGACGTGGCTGACGATGCCGACGCTGCGGTCCCGTTCGCGCAGTGAGTCGAGGACGTCGAGGACCTCGTCGAGGGTCTGGTCGTCGAGGCTGCCGAACCCCTCGTCGATGAAGAGGGTGTCGAGCCGCACCCCGCCCGCCTCGTCGGTGACGACGTCGGCGAGCCCGAGGGCGAGCGCCAGAGACGCGAAGAACGTCTCCCCGCCGGACAGCGTGGCCGTGTCGCGTTCGCGGCCGGTCCAGGCGTCGACGACGTGCAGCCCGAGGCCGCTGCGCCCGCGTCCGGAGCGGTCGGCGGAGTGGACGAGGGTGTAGCGCCCGGACGACATGCGCCGCAGCCGTGCGGTCGCGGCGGCGGCGACCTGTTCCAGGCGGGCGGCGAGGACGTACGACATGTTCGCGGCGATCCTGTCGTCGACGATCGTGTCGAACGCGCTGCCGGAGATCATCAAGGACCTCGGCGGCGGGCAGTCCGCGTACACGTGGGTCGTCACCGCCGCCCT
>NZ_JBTYMC010000503.1:0-2992 GCF_054880855.1 Streptomyces sp. S6
AAACTCGGATGCCGTGCACCGCAGGGGCGGGCTAGTGTCCCGCGCTGATGATGCACGAGAACGAGATCCGGACCGACGCCGCTCTGGTGCGGCGGCCGCCCTGCGGATGGGGCCCGTCCTGCGGGCGGTCGCGGGGGCCGTGCCGGACGACGTGCTGATCGGACGGGTGCGGTACCGCGTGCGGGGCTGGAACGGGGACCGGGCCGACCCCGTGCGGGACACCCTCCGGGCGCTGGACGAACTGGCCGAGCGGGCCGGAGACGTACCGGTCGTGCTCGTCGGGCACTCCATGGGCGGACGGGCCGCGCTGCGGGCCGCCGGGCACGCGTCGGTGCGGGGAGTGGTGGGGCTCGCGCCGTGGTGGCCCGCGCAGGAGCCGGTGGAGCAGACCGCCGGACGGCAGGTGATCGCGCTGCACGGGGACCGGGACCGGATCACGTCGGCCGAGGAGACCGCCGAGGTGATCCGCCGGGCGACGGGGATCGCCGCCCGGACCGCACTGGTGGTCGTCGCCGGCGGCGACCACGCGATGCTGCGCCGCTACGGGACCTGGCACCGGACGACGGCATCGGTCGTCGCGGACCTCCTGGCCCCGGCCACGGCCCCCGGGGTGCATCCGGACGGTGCCCCCCGGCGGAAGTGACCCGTACGGGACGGCGCCGTGCCGCCCCCACCAGTACGGGAGGCCCGCGATGACAGACCCCACCGAAGTGGCCCGTGCCCTGCGCACGGCGGCGGAGACGGTGCCCGGAGTCCGCGCGGAGTGCTGCCGGATCCTCCGCGCCGACGGCGGCGGCGTCGAGGTCCGCGTCGACGTCCGGGCCCTCGACGGCGCCGTGCGCCCACGGCTCGCGGCACGGGTCAGGGACAAGGTGTGGGAGGCCGCCGAACGGGAGGCGGGGCTGGACATGAGGGCCGTCGACGTCCGGGTCACCGCCTGACGGCGCACACGGCCGATACGGCGATCCGGTGACGGCGCATCCGAACCCGCCCCCCGGAGGGAACCGCTTCTCGGAGAACCCACCCCCCCCGGGAGCACGCACCATGAACACCTCGATCACCCTGTTCACCTCCGACCTCCGACTCCACGACCACCCGCCGCTGCGGGCGGCCCTCGACGGCGCCCGGCAGACCGTCCCCCTCTTCGTCCGCGACCCGGCCGTGGACGCCGCCGGCTTCGCCGCCCCGCACCGCCTCGCGTTCCTCGCGGACTGCCTCCACGACCTCGACGCGGGCCTGAGGGAACGCGGCGGCCGGCTCGTCGTCCGCACCGGGGACCCCGTCGAGGAGGTGGGCCGCGTCTGTGCGCGGACCGGTGCCGGCGACGTCCACATGGCGGCCGACGTCAGCGCGTACGCGCACCGCAGGGAGGAGCGGCTGCGCCGGGCGCTGACCGCACAGGGCGTCCGGCTCCACGTGCACGACACGGTCAACACGGCGGTCGCCCCCGGCGCCGTCCTCCCGGCCGGCTCGGACCACTTCGCGGTGTTCACGCCCTACCACCGGCACTGGTCCCACACCCCGCTGCGGGGCCCCCTCACCGCCCCGCGCACCGTACACGTCCCCGACGACGTCGACTCCGAGCCCCTCCCCGTCCACACCGGCAGGTGGGGCGGCGAGACGGCCGGCCGGGCACTCCTCGCGGCCTGGCTGCGGAGCGGGATCGCGGCGTACGAGGACCGGCACGACGACCTCGCCGGGGACGCCACCTCGAAACTCTCCCCGCACCTGCACTTCGGCACGCTCTCCCCGGTGGAACTGGTCCACCGGGCCCGCGCGGCCGGCGGCCCCGGCGCGGAGGCGTTCATCAGGCAGCTCGCCTGGCGCGACTTCCACCGCCAGGTCCTCGCCGCCCGCCCGCACACCGCGCACACCGACTACCGTACGAAACACGACCGTTGGCGCACCGAGGGCGACGCGCGGGAGGACGTCGAGGCGTGGAAGGCGGGCCGCACCGGCTACCCGATCGTCGACGCGGCGATGCGCCAGCTCCTGCACGAGGGCTGGATGCACAACCGGGGCCGCCTGCTCACCGCGAGCTTCCTCACCAAGACCCTCTACGTCGACTGGAGGGTGGGCGCCGCGCACTTCCTGGAACTGCTCGTCGACGGCGACATCGCGAACAACCAGCTCAACTGGCAGTGGATGGCGGGCACCGGCACCGACTCCCGCCCCAACCGTGTCCTCAACCCCGTGACGCAGGCGAAGCGTTACGACCCCGACGGCGCGTACGTGCGCCGCTGGGTCCCCGAACTGGCCGCACTGGACGCCCCCTTGATCCACGAACCCTGGCGGCTGGGCGGCGTGGCAGGCTACCCCGACCGGATCGTGGACCTCTCCGACGGCCTCGCCCGCTTCAAACAGGCCCGCGGCCTCGACTGAGCGTGTCCAGCGCCTCCCGCAGACTCCCCGGCCACACCATCCCCTCACCGACCCGCCCCAGCCAGCCGGGCCCGCCCAGCACCACCAGCGGCCCCCGGCGGGCCCCCTTCACCCCCCACCGCACGTCCGCGACCCGCCGGGCCGGCGCCGGGTTCGCCGTGGACCGGGTCTGCGCCCACAGCACGACCGCGGAGGGACCGAGCCGGTCCACCGCCGCCGTCAGCGCGGACACCGGCACGGCCGCCCCGAACATCCGCGCGGGCAGCCCCCGTTCGGCGAGCCCCGCGTGCAGCGCCTCCAGCGCCAGCGTGTGCTGCTCGTCCGGCACACACGCCAGCACGACGGGCCCGGCACCGGCCACCGGGGCGGCACGGCGGCGCAGGGCGGTGGAGACGTGCCAGGACAGCAGGTGCTCCACCTCCACGTAACGGTCCCCGGACGACGCCCACTTGCGCCCCACGGCGTGCAACACCGGTGCCATCACCTCCTCCCACGCGACCGTCACCCCGTACCTGTCCACCGCCGCCCCCAACAGCCGTGCCACAGCAGGCGCGTCCAGCCGCGCGGCGGCCCGCGCGAGCCCCCGGCACTCACGCCGCGCACCCCCCGA
>NZ_JBTYMC010000504.1:0-2984 GCF_054880855.1 Streptomyces sp. S6
GGCTCGGGGTAGCGCGCGCACTCCGCCGTCGTGACGGGCCCGGCGAGCCATGCGACCTCGTCCGCGTCACCCCGCTCGTCCGGCCCCACACCGGTCTGGGCGGCCTTCAGGACGGCGACCGTACGGCCTGCCGCGACCGCCGACGCGGCCACCGCCGCCGTCACGGCCGTCTTGCCGACCTCCGTACCCGTCCCCGTGATCACCAGGACCGTCATGTTCATCCCTCCCGCGCGGCGGCGCACACCGCGCGCGTGATCCGGGCGACGTCGTCGTCGCCGGTGACGTACGGCGGCATCGTGTACACGAGATCGCGGAACGGCCGCAGCCACACGCCCTCGCGCACGGCCGCCGCCGTGGCCGCCGCCATGTCGACCGGGTGGTCCAACTGGACGACCCCGATGGCCCCGAGGACCCGCACGTCCGCAACGCCCGGGATCTCCCGAGCCGTTGAGAGTCCCTCCGTCAACCCCGTCTCGATCCGCTTCACCTCGGCCGCCCAGTCCTGCCCGAGCAGCACCTCGATCGAGGCACGGGCGACGGCGGCGGCCAGCGGATTGCCCATGAACGTCGGACCGTGGGCCAGCACCGGGACCTCGCCGCGCGAGATCCCCTCGGCGACCCTCGGGGTGCACAGCGTCGCCGCGAGGGTCATATAGCCGCCGGTCAGCGCCTTGCCGACGCACATCACGTCCGGCGTGACCGCCGCGTGGTCCGCCGCGAACAGGGCGCCCGTCCGCCCGAACCCGGTCGCGATCTCGTCGAACACCAGCAGCACGCCGTGCTCGTCGCACGCCTCGCGCAGCACCCGCAGGTAGGCGGGGGAGTGGAACCGCATGCCGCCCGCGCCCTGCACGACCGGCTCGACGATCACGGCGGCCAGTTCGTCCGCGTGGCGTCCGATCGCGGCGCGCAGTTCGTCGGCGTACGCCTCGTCGAACTCCGACGGCGGTGCGCCGACGAAGAGTTGACGGGGCAGGACCCCCGACCACAGCTCGTGCATCCCGCCCTCGGGGTCGCACACCGACATGGGGTGCCAGGTGTCGCCGTGGTAGCCGCCGCGCCAGGTCAGCAGGCGCTGCTTGCGCGGTTGGCCGAGCGAACGCCAGTACTGGAGGCACATCTTGACGGCGACCTCGACCGACACCGACCCCGAGTCCGCGAGGAACACGTGCTCCAGGCCCTCGGGGGTGATGTCGACGAGCGTCTTCGCGAGCCGGACGGCGGGTTCGTGGGTGAGCCCGCCGAACATGACGTGGCTCATCCGGCCGAGCTGTTCGCGCGCGGCCTCGTCCAGCGCGGGGTGGCGGTAGCCGTGGATCGCCGACCACCACGACGACATGCCGTCCACCAACTCACCCCGCCCGTCGGCCAGTCGCAGCCGCACCCCGCTCGCCGACTCCACGACGAGCGGTTCGACCGTGCCTGGCATCGGGCCGTACGGATGCCAGACGTGCCGCCGGTCCAGCTCCAACAGCTCGTGCACGTCAGGCATTCGGCGCGAGATCCGTTCCCACACCGCGACGGCGGACGGCAACGAGGTCGGGACGCGCGTCACTCCCGGAACTCCCTGAAGACACCTCCGACGGCGCCGAGTTCACCGTCCCGCACACGCTCCCGCAGCCGTCCCCCTCGTGCGACCCGCACCCGCCGGCAGCCGCGTGCGCCCGGTGCTCCGGCAGTGTCACCTGATCGGTGCCCTCCACCTCGAAGCCCGCGTCGGCGATCATGTCGAGGTCGGCCTGACCGGCCTGCCCCTCGGTGGTGAGGTAGTCGCCGAGGAAGATGGAGTTGGCGAGGTGCAGGGCGAGAGGCTGCATCGAGCGGAGGTGGACCTCGCGGCCACCGGCGATCCGGACCTCGATGTCCGGGCACACGAACCGGACCATCGCGAGGATGCGCAGGCAGTGCTGCGGGCTGAGGTGCCACTCCTTCGCGAGGGGCGTGCCCTCGACCGGGATGAGGAAGTTGACCGGTACCGAGTCCGGGTCCAGCGCGCGCAGCGAGAAGACGACGTCGACGAGGTCCTCGTCGCTCTCGCCCATGCCCGCGATCAGCCCCGAACAGGCGGACAGCCCGGCCGCGTGCGCCTTCTGGACGGTGTCGACCCGGTCGGCGTACGTGTGGGTCGTCGTGATCTCGCCGTACGTCGACTCGGACGTGTTCAGGTTGTGGTTGTAGGCGTCGGCGCCCGCGTCCCGCAGCCGTTCCGCCTGGCCGTCGGTCAGCAGGCCGAGGCAGGCGCAGACCTCGACGCCCTCGTTCTGGTCCTTGATCGCCTTGATGGTCTCGGAGACCCGGTCCACGTCCCGGTCCGTCGGGCCGCGCCCGGACGCCACCAGACAGACGCGCTTGGCGCCCCCGGCGACCCCGGCGGCGGCCGTGCGGGACGCCTCGTCCGGCTTGATCCAGGTGTACTTGAGGATCCCGGTCGTCGAACCGAGCCGCTGGGAGCAGTACGAGCAGTCCTCCGGGCACAGGCCCGACTTGAGGTTGATCAGGTAGTTCAGCTTCACCCGGCGCCCGAACCAGTGCCGGCGCACCTTCCCGGCCGCAGCCACCACGTCGAGCACGTCGTCGTCCGAGGTGCGCAGCACGGCGAGCGCTTCCTCGCGGGTCGGCGTCTCGCGCCGAAGCCCCTTGTCCACCAGCGTCGTGAGCAGGTCCATGAGAGCCGATCCTGTCCTACCGGGAGGCCCCGGGCCAAGGTGGGAACCGCACAACAGACCCCTCTTGACGTGTGGGTATTGCCACACAGTGGGCGGCTTGTCGGGCCGCTAGTGTCTGTCCGCTACCTACAAAGCACCGCTTCGGAGGACCCATGGCGTTCGGCTGGATCGACGAGCACGCGGCCCGGCGCCGCAGCGCCGGACTCGTACGGACCCTGCGTCCGCGCCCGGCGCGGAGCGCGCTGCTCGACCTCGCGAGCAACGACTACCTCGGCCTCGCCCGCCACCCCGAGGTCACCGAGGGGGCCGCCGGGGCCG
>NZ_JBTYMC010000505.1:0-2982 GCF_054880855.1 Streptomyces sp. S6
ATCTTGGTGGCCAGCGCGGCGCCCAGCGCGAGCCCGGCGTGCGGGAGGTACAGCCCGGGACGCCGGTCCGCCCGCCACAGCAGCCACGCCGACGTCAGCAGGAACCCGGCCGCCGGGACGTCCAGCGTCGCCAGCGAACCGTGCGCGATCACGTCCGGCGAGAACGCGAACAGCGTGAGCGCGACGAACGCGCCGGCCCGTCCGGCGACGTCCCGCGCGAAGAAGAAGACGACCAGCCCGAACAGCAGCGTCAGCGCGATGACGGGCAGCCGCGCCCACAGCATCACGTCCCACGGATCGTTGCCGGACCCGTAGAGCAGGTGGCGGCCCAACTCGCCCTGGTCACCGGCGAATCGAGGATCGACGTGCGGATCGGCGAGGGCCACCCCGACGGCCACGACCAGCTTGCCCAGCGGCGGATGCTCGGGGTTGTAGCGGACCTCGTGGGCGTGGAGGTAGTCGGCGGCCGTCGCGACGTACACGGGCTCGTCGATCGTCGGCGTCTGCTCGACGGCCGTCGTCACCATGACGGCGGCCATCTGTCCGAGTAACAGAAGGACGAGGAGAGGCCCCCACCACCGGCGGGCCGACGTTCGCAGTGCTGTGCTCGTCATCTTCCGCCCTCGGTGACCGCGCGGGGCGGGAAGCGGCCCCGGCCCAAGCCAGCCCGCTCCCCGCCCCGCCGGACGTCACCGCCGCACGAGTCGTACCGACAGACCCTCCGCCGTGTAGTGGGGTACGGCCCGCAGGTGGGCCGAGTTCAGCTCCACCTTGTCGAACTGCCCGCGCAACTGCTTGGCGTGCAGGACGTGGACGACCGTCCCGGCGGCCGGCAGGTGCTTCGGGTCGAGGCGCAGCACCAGCTTGGCGCCCTTGCCGAGGTGGGCGCGGCCCGAGACGGTGACGTGCGTGCCGTGGCCCTTGTGGACGGTCACGTCGAGCGTCGCGGCGCCCTGCGCCCAGGCACCCCGCACCCGCAGCGGCAGCGCGGCGCCGAGCGTGCCGCCCGAGAGGGTGACGTCGCCCTGGCCGAGCGCGTTCGCGTGCCCGGCGACGAGCTTGCCCTCCTTGACGACCGTGCCGCCGTGGTAGGTGTTGTGGCCGGTGAGGGTGAGGGTGCCGGAGCCCTTCTTGGTGAGGCCGCCGTGGCCGTCGATGTCGTTGCGCCAGGCGTCCGCCGCGTGGAAGCCGTGCTTCGCCGCGTCCAGGGTGACCGTGACGTTCGACTCGAACGCGCCGTAGCCGTCCGCCGCCGCGAACAGGTTGATGCGGCCCCACTGCTCGAAGCCGTCCAGCAGGACGTACCCCGAGTCCACCGCCGTCGAGCGCAGCACCGCGCGGCGCTGCTCGGCCGTCAGGTAGGGCTGGCGGGTCTCCAGGAGGACCTCGGCGCCCTTCGGGACGGTCAGCGGGACACTGCGGCCCTTGCGGGTCTGGACGTACGTCAGCTTCGGCTCGACCAGGCGGGCGTTGGCCGCGCGGTCGGCGTACTTGTCGTGGGCGTCCGAGTGCGCGTACGCGAAGAGGGTGTCGGCGGTGGTGCCGGTCTTCTTCGTGAAGTACGCCAGCGCCTGGGCGCGCGCGGCGGCCTTCAGCTGCGCGTTGTCCGGGTCGGCGAGGGTGGCCGCGGCGAGCGCGGTGGCCATGATCCGGCCGCCGACCACGTCGACTGTAGAGTGCATGCCGGCCATGATCCGGGTGTGGCTCAGCTCGAAGGCGCGGGTCACGATCTCCTGGAACCGCTCCGGCACGGCGTACGCGTACGCGAGCGCCGCCAGGTGGAAGGCGTTGGTGTGACCGCTGGGGTAGCCGCCGTCCTCCTCGGGCTTGGTGCTGCGCTGGCGCAGGAGCTGCTTGACGACGACGACCTTCGAGTCGTAGACGGGGTACCCGAGTTCGTCGGTCTTCCCGGTGTCGACGACCTGGCTGTCCTCGTTCATCCGCCACGGCCGCGGGTACTGGTAGGCGGCCTTGCCGTGGTTGCCGGACGCGTACGTGCCGCGCAGGGTGTCGACGAGCGTGGCGACCAGGCCGAGGTCCGAGTCGTGGTTGCCGGCGCCGAGCGTGGAGCCGGCGGGCGCGTCGGCGGGGACGGCGTCGTCGATCTTCGCCGGCGGGGTGGTGGCCGGGGCGGCGGTGATCGAGGTGACCGCCTTGGCGCCGGTGCGGTAGAGCGCGGTCAGCGGGCCGAGGCCGCCGCTCGCCGCGTAGCTCTGGTGCTGGCGGTCGTAGACGAACGCCTCACGGGCCTGCGCCTCGGTGCGCTTGGTGGTGAGCTGGATCGAGTACCGCACGTTGGCGCGCAGCAGCTCGCGGTCGATCGGGGTGCCGGTGTTCCAGGCGGTGCCCGTCTTCCAGACCTTGGTCATCCCGCCGAGGACGCGCACCACGGCGTTCGTCTCGGGCGTGAGGTTCCCGGGGACGTTCGTCTTGTAGTCGTCGACGAAGGCCTTCGCCACGGCGGTCGCCGCGGAGGTCGCGGCCTTGGCGTCGGCGGCGCCGAGCCACGACACCAGCGTCGGCGCGGCCACCAGCGCGGCCGAGCCGCCCACGGACGTCTTGAGGAAGCGCCTTCTGTTCACTGCGGCGGGGGACGACATGCGTGTGCCTCTCTGGAAGTGACGGAGATCGTGCGATCGGCGCGGCTCGGAGGCAACTGCCGTCGACTGAGCCGGGTGACGCGTACGAAGATCTACGGCGGAGTCGTGACTGTTTCGGGTGAAAACGGCTACCGGACCATGTCCCGCAGGTGAACGGGAGGGTCCGGCAGTCTTCTCACGGCGAACACATATATAAGAGAGTCCGGCAGTAGGCGTCACTTCAGGCGTTTGGTGGTGGGGCGATCGTTCCAGCGGTAGCGCGGTGTCGCGTGGCGGATGAGCATACGCAGCGTGACGATTGCGGCGGCCAGGTAGAGGTAGAAGTCCACGACGCGGCTGCGTTTCTCGGTGCAGCGCCGCAGCTTGCCGAAGCCGTTCATCC
>NZ_JBTYMC010000506.1:0-2981 GCF_054880855.1 Streptomyces sp. S6
GTTCCTCGGCGGGCGGCCCCGCCTCGGGATGGTGCGCGGCGGCGCCCTGCGCCGGCACGACCGCCAGCACGTCGGTCTCGGCGTCGGGCTCCGCTTCGGTACTGACGTCGGTCTGGGTGAGCGTCTGGGTCTGCACGGGGGCGACCTCCAGGATGATCGCTGCCAGGGGGTACGACAGCGGTACTTCGGGGGCGGAGTGGACGGCCTCGCCGCTGTCCGTCCCGTACGCGATGAGCGTCGGCGTGGGTGGGGGCTCCCTGGGGGACGGATCGGCCGCGCTCCGAGTACTCAGGCACCGCAACCCAGTGTGGGGTACGACACATCGCCGCCACGAGGGGCGTGCGGTGACTTTTTGAGTCCGGGACGTGACCGGCCGGTGACCGAACCGCTCCGACCTGTGAGAATCGCCCGGTGCGCGAAACTCTGTACGAAATCCATCTCACCGTCGACCGCCCGGATCTGGGACGCCTGCGCACCTGGGCCTCCGCCGCAGGCCTGAAACTCCCGGTCAATTCGCGGGCGCTGAGGAGGAGTTCGTGCGGCGGCTGCTGCGGGCGGTGGCGCCGACGTTCTCAGAGCGCGGCGACGCCGTGGCCCTGTAGCGCCCGGTCGTACTCCTGGAGGACCCACAACTCGTTCTGGACGCCCGCCAGTTGGGCGGGGTCGCCGATCGCCGAGAGGCGGGTCAGCTGGGACTGGATGTCGGCGACCCGGCGTTCGACGGCCCGGCGCCGGACGCGGATGAGGACCTCACCGGCGTACACCTCGTCGACGTTCCTGCGCATGATCGTCTCGACGGCCAGCTCGGTCACCATCGCGCGGACCGTGTCGTCCGGGGCGACCTCGCGCACGCACATCAGGTAGTCCTGGGCGTCCTCGATGCCGTACTCGGCACCGCCCGCGTCCAGGATGGCCTGGCGGACGGCGGCGTAGGGGGCGCAGGTGAACTCGTCCACCCCGTAGGCGTCGAACGCCGGGGAGACCAACTCGGGGCGCTGGAGGGCGAGTTTGAGCAGCTCGCGTTCCGTGGCGTAGACGGGGTTGCGGAGTTGGAGGGCGGGGCCCTTCACCGCGGGGCGCGGGCTCTCGTCGTACGACTGGTGCTGCCGGCCCGAGGGGGTCGGGCCGTCGCCCTTGCCCCGGGCCCAGCGGGCGAGTTGGGCGACGCGCTTGACGACGAACTGGGTGTCGAGGATGCCGAGGAGCCCGGCGAGCTGGACGGCAACCTCGTGCTGGGCGCCGCTGTTCTTGATGCGGGCGACGACGGGTGCCGCCTCGTCGAGGGCGCCGGCGCGGCCGGCCGGGGTGTCGAGGTCGTAGCGGGCGACGATCTGGCGCAGCGCGAACTCGAAGAGGGGCGTGCGGGGTTCGACGAGGTCGGCGACCGCGTGATCGCCCTTCGCGAGACGCAACTCGCAGGGGTCCATGCCGTCGGGGGCGACGGCGATGTACGTCTCGGCGGCGAACTTCTGGTCGTCCTCGAAGGCGCGCAGGGCGGCCTTCTGGCCCGCGGCGTCGCCGTCGAAGGTGAAGATGACGCGGGCGCTTCCGTTGTCCATGAGGAGGCGGCGCAGGATCTTGATGTGGTCGCCGCCGAAGGCCGTCCCGCAGGTCGCGATGGCGGTCGGCACGCCCGCGAGGTGGCAGGCCATGACGTCGGTGTAGCCCTCGACGACGACCGCGCGGCTGGACTTGGCGATCGACTGCTTGGCGAGGTCGATGCCGTACAAAACCTGCGACTTCTTGTAGATCGGGGTGTCGGGGGTGTTGAGGTACTTGGGGCCGGTGTCGGCCTCGTACAGCTTGCGGGCGCCGAAGCCGACGACGTCACCGCCGATGTCGCGGATGGGCCACATCAGGCGGCCCCGGAAGCGGTCGATGGGGCCCCGGCGGCCCTCCTGGGAGAGGCCGGAGAGGGTGAGTTCGCGGTCGCTGAAGCCCTTGCCGCGCAGGAAGCGCGTGAGGTGGTCCCAGCCCTGGGGGCTGTAGCCGACGCCGAAGTGGACGGCGGCGGCCTGGTCGAAGCCGCGCTCGGCGAGGAACATCCGGCCCGTGTCGGCCTCGGGGCTGGTGGCGAGCTGCTCGGCGTACCACTCGGCGGCGACCTTGTGGGCCTCGACCAGGCGGATGCGCTCACCGCGCTGGTGGGAGGGGTTGTAGCCGCCCTCCTCGTACCTGAGGGTGATGCCCGCGCGCGCGGCGAGGCGCTCGACCGACTCGGAGAACGTGAGGTGGTCGACCTTCATCACGAACGTGATGGTGTCGCCGCCCTCCTGGCAGCCGAAGCAGTGGAAGAGGCCCTTGCTGGGGCTGACCTGGAACGACGGGGACTTCTCGTCGTGGAAGGGGCACAGGCCCTTGAGGTTGCCGCCGCCCGCGCTGCGCAGTTGGAGGTACTCGGAGACCACGGCGTCGATCGGGACCGCGTCCCGTACCGCCTTCACGTCCTCGTCGTTGATCCGTCCTGCCACGCAGGAATTCTACGGGGGCCGACCGACACTCCGACGCCGGTCGGCCCCCGCCCCCGCTCAGGTGCCGAGCGTGTCCAGGCCGACGCTCGGGTCCGCGAGGGCGTCCGGGTCCACCTGGGCGCCGCTCCTGATCAGCCGCTGGATGTGCTCTGTGACATCCCACACATTCACGTTCATCCCGGCCAGGACCCTCCCCTCGGCCAGCCAGAACGCGATGAACTCCCGCTTCCCGGCGTCCCCGCGGATCACCACCTGGTCGTACGAGCCGGGCGGCGCCCAGCCGCTGTACTCCATCCCCAGGTCGTACTGGTCGGAGAAGAAGTAGGGCACCCGGTCGTACGTGACGTCCTTGCCGAGCATCGCGCGCGCGGCGGCCGGGCCGCCGTTGAGGGCGTTGGACCAGTGCTCCACGCGCAGGCGCGCGCCGATCAGCGCGTGGTCGACGGCCGCGACGTCACCGGCGGCGAAGATGTCGGGGTCGGACGTGCGCAGGCTCGCGTCGACCGCGAC
>NZ_JBTYMC010000507.1:0-2980 GCF_054880855.1 Streptomyces sp. S6
AAGGCTGGGGCGGGGGGCGGTGGGGGGTGGGGGGTGAGGGGGGCTGCGTTGAGGGGTTTGGGTTTTTGTGGGCGTTGGCTGGAGGGTTGGCGGGCGCGTGACATTTGCTCTCTCGCCTGCGGGGCGCCTATGTCGGTGTCGAGGACACGAACGTGCTCAGCCCTTCGGGCCTCCGCGCGATCGTGTCCTCGACACCGACGCGCCCCTTCGGCTCCTTCGCGGCCGGTGGCCGGAGCGGGTGGCTGAGTGGGTGGGCACTCAACCGGCGTTTGTGGAGGTTTGTAAGCCGTGTTGGAAGAAGGGGTTGGCTTGGGGCCGTTGCGGAAGGTTGCTCGGGTTGTGCTGTTGGATCCGGTGGATCGGATCTTGTTGCTGCATGGGCATGAGCCGGGGGATGTGGGGGACGACTGGTGGTTCACGCCGGGTGGGGGTGTGGAGGAGGGGGAGACTCGGGAGGAGGCCGCGTTGAGGGAGCTTGTCGAGGAGACCGGGATCACTGATGTGCGGCTCGGGCCTGTGGTGTGGCGGAGGGTCTGTTCTTTTCCGTTCGCCGGGCGGCGGTGGGACCAGGACGAGTGGTATTACCTGGCGCGTACGACGACTACGGAGGTCCGGGCCACCGGCCTCACCGAGCTGGAGCGCCGCAGCGTCTCCGGTGCGCGTTGGTGGACCTGTCAGGAACTGGGCCGGGCGCATGAGACGGTGTATCCGACCAGACTCGCCGAGCTGCTGCGCCGGCTGCTCGACGAAGGGCCCCCGGCCGGCCCGGTGAACCTTGACACGGAAATCGTCTAGGGGCGCGCGGGACTGGCGCACAATGGTGGGACCGCACGGCTGAAGGGGAACATGCCATGAGCGCCGAGGACCTCGAAAAGTACGAGACCGAGATGGAGCTGAAGCTCTATCGGGAGTACCGCGACGTCGTCGGTCTGTTCAAGTACGTGATCGAGACCGAGCGGCGGTTCTATCTCACCAACGACTACGAGATGCAGGTGCACTCGGTTCAGGGTGAGGTGTTCTTCGAGGTGTCCATGGCGGATGCCTGGGTGTGGGACATGTACCGGCCAGCTCGGTTCGTGAAACAGGTTCGGGTGTTGACGTTCAAGGACGTGAACATCGAGGAGTTGAACAAGAGCGATCTGGAGCTGCCGGGGAACTGACCGCGTCACTCGGCCGGGTGACGGGGTTCTCCACAGGCCGCGGGTTGTCCACAGGGCGATCTCCGGGTGGGCGTGATGCGTGATCGTCGGTGCCGGAGGTGGTGCCGACATGAACGCGGATCTGGCACGCAAGGCAATCGGAGAGTACGGCGAGGAGCTGGCCGCCCGGCGGCTGGCCGAGGCCGGGATGACGGTCCTGGAGCGCAACTGGCGCTCCGGCCGGGCCGGTGAGATCGACATCGTGGCGCGGGACGGGGACGTCCTCGTCGTCTGCGAGGTGAAGACACGGCGGGACGGGCCCTTCCAGCACCCCCTGGCCGCCGTGACCCCCCGGAAGGCGGCCCGTCTGCGCGGGCTCGCCGAACACTGGCTCCACACCCACGGCGGCGCCCCGCCCGGCGGCGTCCGCATCGACGTCGTGGCCGTCCTCCTGCCCCGCCGGGGCGCCGCCGTCGTCGAGCACGTGCGGGGGGTGGCCTGAGATGGGGTTCGCACGTACGTGTTCCGTGGCCCTCGTCGGCGTCGAGGGGGTCGTCGTCGAGGTCCAGGCGGATCTGGAGCCGGGGGTGGCGGCGTTCACGTTGGTGGGGTTGCCGGACAAGAGCCTGACGGAGAGCAAGGACCGGGTGCGGGCGGCGGTCGTCAACTCGGGCGACGAGTGGCCGCAGAAGAAGCTCACGGTCGGGCTCAGTCCGGCGTCGGTGCCCAAGGCGGGCTCCGGCTTCGACCTCGCGATCGCCTGCGCGGTGCTCGGCGCGGCGGAGCGGATCGACCCGAGGGTGCTGGCCGACGTCGTGATGATCGGCGAGCTGGGCCTGGACGGGCGGGTGCGCCCGGTGCGGGGCATCCTGCCCGCTGTGCTGGCCGCCGCGGAGGCGGGGTACCAGCAGGTCGTCGTCCCGGAGTGCGCGGCGGCGGAGGCGTCGCTGGTCCCCGGGGTCTCCGTGCTCGGGGTACGCAGCCTGCGCCAGCTGGTCGCGGTCCTCGCCGACGAGCCGGTGCCCGAGGAGGAGCCGGACGAGGCGGGGCGCCCCGATCCGCTGCTGGCGGGCCTGCGGATGCCCGGGACGGGCGCGGCCACCGGCATGCACAGCCTGGGCGCCGCCCAGCAGGACCAGGGGCACGACCTCGCCGACGTCGTGGGCCAGCTCTCGGCGCGGACGGCGGTGGAGGTCTCGGCGGCGGGCGGGCACCACCTTTTCCTTGAGGGCCCGCCCGGAGCAGGCAAGACGATGCTGGCGGAACGACTGCCCGCCGTGCTGCCTCCGCTCGGGCGGGAGGAGTCCCTGGAGGTGACGGCCGTCCACTCGGTGGCCGGTCTGCTGCCACCGGGCAAGCCGCTCGTCGACGTGGCCCCGTACTGCGCGCCGCACCACTCGGCCACCATGCAGGCGCTCGTCGGCGGTGGCCCCGGCATCGCCCGGCCCGGCGCGGTGTCGCTGGCGCACAGGGGTGTGCTGTTCCTGGACGAGGCCCCGGAGTTCAACAGCACCGTGCTCGACGCCCTCCGTCAGCCGCTGGAGGCGGGGCACGTCGTGATCGCCCGCAGCGCGGGTGTCGTGCGGTTCCCGGCGCGGTTCCTGATGGTCCTCGCGGCGAACCCGTGCCCCTGTGGGCGGTTCTCGCAGCGGGACACCCTGTGCGAGTGCCCGCCCTCGGTGATCCGCCGCTACCAGGCCCGGCTCTCCGGTCCCCTCCTCGACCGGGTGGACCTGAGGGTCGAGGTGGACCCCGTGAGCCGCGCCGAGCTGACGCACCGAGGCCCCGGCGGGGAGTCCACCGCGACGGTCGCCGCCCGGGTGCTGGCCGCCCGGGAGCGC
>NZ_JBTYMC010000508.1:0-2958 GCF_054880855.1 Streptomyces sp. S6
ACGGCGGCCACATCACGGACGTCACCGTCCTCGCCCACCCCGACAGCAGCCCCCACGATCAGCGCATCAACGCCTACGCCCTCCCCCAGCTCACCCGCGAGACCCTCACCGCCCAGAGCGCCCGCGTCGACACCGTCTCGGGCGCCACCTACACGAGCGCGGGTTACCGGCGGTCCCTCCAGTCGGCGCTGGACTCCCTGCACTGACCTGGGCGGCACCCCGTTTCAGGGCCGACCGGCCCTGCCGGAAGGGCCCGAGAGGCACCGGCGTCCCCCGCCCGCGCACCACAGCCTGGGGAGGCACCCGAACGGCATCCCTGAGGAGTGGTGAGATGGCGAAGGCATACCTGGTGGGCGGTGGGATCGCGGCGCTGGCCGCGGCGGCGTTCCTGATCCGTGACGGCGGCTTCGACGGGGCCGACATCCACGTGTTCGAGCAGCAGCGGCTGCTCGGCGGCAGTCTCGACGCGGGCGGCACCCCGGCCGGCGGCTACTCGATGCGCGGCGGCCGGATGTTCGAGGCGGAGTTCCGCTGCACGTACGACCTGCTGGCGGGCATCCCCACCCTCGACGATCCCGAAGTCGGCGTCACGGAGGAGATCCTGGCCGGGCACGAGGAGTTCGGCTGGGACGACGTCGCCCGGCTCGTCGACGGGGACGGCGCCGTCCTCGACCCCGCCTCGATGGGGTTCACCGAACGCGACCGGCTGGAGCTGGTGCGCTGTCTGGCCACACCGGAACGGCACCTGGACGACAGGCGGATCACCGACTGTTTCGGCGAGCACTTCTTCACCACCGCCTTCTGGCTGATGTGGTGCACGACGTTCGCCTTCCAGCCCTGGCACAGCGCCGCCGAGTTCCGCCGCTATCTGCTGCGGTTCGTGCACCTGTTCCCCGAGTTCGCGTCCATGAGGGGCATCCAGCGCACCCGCCGCCACCAGTACGACTCGATCGTCCGGCCGCTCACGGCGTGGCTCGTCGAGCGGGGTGTGACCCTGCACACCGGCTGCCGGGTCACCGACCTCGGGTTCGCCCCGGGGGTGCGCAGCGGCACGGTCGACGCGGTCCGCCTGAGCCGGCACGGGCGCGAGGAGACGATCGCCGTCGCGCCCGAGGACCTGGTGTTCGTCACCAACGGGTCCATGACCGACGCCTCCAGCCTCGGTTCGCACACCTCCGCGCCGCCGCCCGCCCCCGAGCGGTCGGACGCCTGGCTGCTGTGGCACCGGCTGGCCCGGGGCCGGGAGAACTTCGGCCGGCCCGCCGTCTTCGACAAGCACGTCAGGGACTCCCGCTGGGAGTCGTTCACGGTCACCTCGAAAGGCCCCGACTTCCGGGAGGCGTTCGAGAAGTTCAGCGGCCGTCCGGCCGGGCGGGGCGGGCTGACGACGTTCACCGCGTCGAACTGGCTGCTCAGCGTCGTCGTCCACCGTCAGCCCGTCTACCGCGACCAGCCCGAGGACACCACCGTGTGGTGGGGGTACGGCCTGTTCCCCGGCCGGGCCGGCAATCTGATCCCCAAGCCGATGACGATGTGCACGGGCCGGGAGATCCTCGAAGAGGTCCTGCACCACCTGCCGTTCGACGCGCCGACCCGTGAACGTGTCCTCGCGAGTTCCACGGTCGTGCCGTGCGTGATGCCGTACATCACCAGCCAGTTCCTGGTCCGCCGGCGCGGCGACCGGCCCGAGGTCGTCCCCGAGGGCTGCGTCAACCTCGCCTTCATCGGCCAGTTCGCCGAGGTGCCCGACGACGTCGTCTTCACCGTCGAGTACTCCGTGCGGACCGCGTGGACGGCGGTGTCCCGGCTGCTGAAGCTGGAGAGCAAGCCGCCGGAGGTCTACAAGGGCCACCACGACCCCCGCGTCCTGGCCGCCGCGCTGGAGACGATGCACCGCCGCCGGTGAAGCCTCCCGGCGCCGGTCAGTGCCCGGTGAACTGCCGGTGCACGCACTGCCGGTACCGCTCGAAGCTGCCGGGGTCGTAGCACTGCTGCGTCTTGTCGCTGTACCAGACGAAGAAGACCGCGACCAGGACGGACACCACGATCGCGAGGGACGACGTCACGAGGCCGGTGACGGCCATGCCCCGGCCGGTGCCGGTTCGGCTGGCCCGGCGGAGGGCGGCGGCGCTCAGGGGCAGGCCGACGATGCCGAGCGGGCCGCCGACGAAGACGATCGAGGTGATCCAGCTGACGGTGCCGAGCGCGGCGGCGGCCACGGCCAAGCGGTTCCTGTGACTCGGCGGCGTCTCCGTCATGTGCCTGTTCATCTGCTGTCCTTTCGTCGAACTGGGCAGCACGATCATGGATTCGGGGGCCTGGTCCGCACATCGCGGAAAGGGGGGAAACCACCCTCCCCCGATCGGGGGAGGGCGCCGGTGAGCCGTCCGGTCATACTTTCTGTCGTGATCAGGGCGATTCGGCCGTTGCTGCGCGGCTCCACGTATTCGGGCACGTTGTTCGCCTATGGCGGCGCGTTGGCGAGCCTTCCGCTGCTGCCGTTCGCCCTGTTGCCGGCGCTGGCGTGGAGCTCCGCTCCCGAGGGAGCGCGGATCGTCCTGGTGCTGCTGGTCTGGGCGGCGCTGATCGGTGTGGCCGGGCTGGCGCCGGCCACGCGGCGGGTGCTGATCGCGTCCGCCCGTCGGCTGCTGCGGGTGCCGTTGCCGGATCCGGTGGCCGTTCCCCGGCCCGCGATTCCGTCCGGCGCCGACCGCCTGCGGACCCCGCTCTGGCTGCTGCTGCACGTGGCGCTGGGGTGGGCGGGGGCGCTGGTCAATGTGCTGATCCTGGTGGGCGTGGTCATGCCGGGCGGCTGGCTCGGCGTCCGGGCGGGGCTGGACGTGTTCGGTGAGCCGGTGTGGGTGACGGGCGGCTGGGGCAGCTGGGTGCTGGCGCTCGGCTGCGTCCTGTCGGCGGCGGCCGTGTGCGTGGCGGTGGCGGGTGCCCTGCGCCGGCTGG
>NZ_JBTYMC010000509.1:0-2957 GCF_054880855.1 Streptomyces sp. S6
CGGCGGTGCGGGAAGTGGGAGCGGCCCGTGGACGCGGCGGCGGGCAGGACCGCCAGTTCCTCGTCGCCGGCGGCGGTCAGCCGCTCGCGCCAGGCTTCGGTGAGCCGCTCCAGGCCCGCGGTGTCGGGGGCGGACAGGGGGATGAGGTGGGGGCCGCCGACCGGGTCGCCGTTCGTGGCGGCTGTGACTCCGGTCGGCGCGTCGGCGAGCACCACGTGCGCGTTGGTCCCGGTGAGTCCGAAACCGGAGACGCCGGCCACGCGCGGAGCTGTGCCGGAACGCCAGGGGGTGGGGGTGTCCACCACCCGGACGTTCATCTCCGACCAGTCCACATGCGGATTGGGTTCCGTGAAGTGGAGGTTGGCCGGGATGAGATCGTGTCTCAGGGCGAGGATGGTCTTGATGACGGCCGCCATGCCGGCGGCGGACTCGCAGTGCCCGATGTTGCTCTTGACGGACCCGATGTGCAGCGGCTCGCCGGGCTTGCGGTCCGGCCCGAGCACCCGCCAGGCGGCGCCCAGTTCGATGGGATCGCCGAGGGCGGTGCCGGTGCCGTGCGCCTCCAGGTAGGAGACCTGGGAGCCGGTGACGCGGGCGTCGGCGAGGGCGTCGGCGAGCAGGGACCGCTGGGCGGTGCCGCTGGGGGCGGTGAGCCCGGAGGAGGCGCCGTCCTGGTTGACGGCGGTGCCGCGGATCACGGCGAGCACGCGGTCGCCGTCGCGCCGGGCGTCGGAGAGCCGCTTGAGGACGAGGACACCGCAGCCCTCGGCTCGGACGAACCCGTTGGCGTCGGCCGAGAACGTCCGGCACCGGCCGTCGGGCGACAGCATGTGCGCGCGGCTGGCGGAGACGGAGGCCATCGGGTCGAGGATGACGTTGACACCGCCGGCCAGCACCGCGTCCGACTCGCACGCGCGCAGGGACCGTACCGCGAGGTGCAGGGCGACGAGGGACGACGAGCAGGCGGTGTCGACGGCCATCGCGGGGCCGTTCAGCCCGAGGGTGTACGCGAGGCGGCCCGCGGCGGCGTTGAGCGAGGTGCCGGTGCTGTAGTAGGCGTCGAGGTGCTCGGCGCCGGGTCCGGCGAGCACGCGGGCGTAGTCGGCGTAGCTGATGCCGACGAAGACGCCGGTGCGGGTGCCGCGCAGCGCGTGCGGGTCGGTGCCCGCGTCCTCCAGGGCGTGCCAGGCGGACTCCAGGAGGAGCCGTTGCTGCGGGTCGAGGTTCTCCGCCTCGCGGGCGGGGATGCCGAAGAAGGCGGCGTCGAACCGTGCGACGTCCGTGAGGAAGCCGCCCTGGTCCGTGGTGATCCGGCCGGGCTCACCGCCGTCGCCGTGGAAGGCGGCGGTGTCGTACCGGCCCTCGGGGACCGGGCCGACGGCGTCGCGGCCCTCGCGGAGCAGGGTCCACAGGTCGTCGACGGAGTCGGCCTGCGGGAACCGGCCGGCCATGCCGACGACGGCGATCGGCTCGTGCGTGACGTCCCTGGGGGTGTCGTCCCTGGAGGTGTCGTCCGGCGTGGTGTCAGGGGCGAAGAGGGCGGTCGGGGTGGACGGCGGGGCCGCGGGGGCGGCGGCCGGCGTCGGGACGGCGGCCGGCGCGGCGGTCGTCAGGTATTCCGCCATCCGGGCGACCGTGGGGTGGTCGAACACGTCGGCCGCGCGCAGGGTCACCTCGAACGCCTGGCCCAGTCTGCCGACCAGGTCCACGGCCATGATCGAGTCCAGCCCGAGGTCGAAGAAGCCGGTGTCGTCCCCGACGGCGTCCGGCGAGTCGAAGCCGAGCTGGCCGGCGACGATCCGGGCCACGTGGATGCGGGCGGCGGCGGGCCGGGCCCGCTCGGGCACGGCCGCCAGGTCGCCCACGACCGACGGTTCACGCTCGCCCGCCCCGCCCTCGTCCTCGTCTTCCGGGAGGTCCTCGGAGAACAGGCCCCGGTCCCGGAAGCGGGACATGACCGAGCGGAACCGGCCCATGTCCAGCGGGCACACGACGACGTGCCCGCCGAGGGAGGGGAACGCGGCGAGCGCGGCCCGGCCGGTGCCCGCGTCCAGGGCGCCCACGCCCAGCCGGGCGAAGGTGTCCCGGCTGGCGGAGTCGGCCATGCCCGACTCGCCCAGGTCCCAGGGGCCGTAGGCGATGCTGACGCCGGGCAGGCCCTGGCCCGTGCGGTGGGCCACGAGCGCGTCGAGTCCGCCGTTGGCCGCCGCGTAGCCGGCGCACCGGTCGGTGCCCCACACGGCGGAGACCGACGAGATCGTGGCGAAGAAGTCCAGCGGCCAGTCGAGGGAGGCCCGGTGCAGCAGCCACGCCCCGGCGAACTTGCCGCGCAGGGCGGCGGCGAACTCCATGACGCCGGTCTCCTCGGCCGGCACGCGTTCCAGCGTGCCCGCCGCGTGCAGCACTCCGCGCACGGGCGGCATGCCCTCCAGCGCGGCACACACGGCCCGCACGGCTTCCGGGGTGTCGCAGCCGTCGGGCCGGTAGACCGACTCGACGCCCTCGGCACCGAGTTCGTCGAGCAGTGCCCGTGCCTCGGGGGCCAGGTCGTCCAGCGGGCGGCGTCCGACGAGCAGGAGGTGGCGGGCGCCTCGGGCGACCAGCTCGGCGGTCAGCTCACGGCCCACGCCGCCGAGGCCGCCGGTGACCACGTAGGTGGCCTCGGGGACGACGGGCAGCGGCTCGGCGGACGCCGCGGTCTCGACGAGGCGGGCCACGAGGACGGGGCCGTCGCGGACGGCGGCCCGGTCCTCGGCCGGTTTCCCGGCGGCGGCGCCGTCGCTCTCCTGGGCGACGAAGTGCAGTAGGGCGTCGAGATCCGCGCCGGTGGGGTCCGCGGGCAGGTCGACGACGCCGCCCCAGCCCGCGCCGAGTTCGAGGCCGAGGACGGGTGCCAGGCCGTGCAGGAGACCGTGGTCGGCCGGGGCGGTGGTGTCCTGCGGGCGGGTCCGGCACAC
>NZ_JBTYMC010000510.1:0-2873 GCF_054880855.1 Streptomyces sp. S6
GCGTAGCGGGCGTCCCGCGCGGCGGCTTCCGGGCCGCCCTCGCGGCCGACGGTGACGGGGGCGGAGTCGAGCGGGTCGAGGCCGAGTTCACGCAGGCGGGTGACGACTTCCCGGGCGCGGTCGGCGGAGCCGCTCTGGAGGCCGTGGTCGACGGTGACGCCGCCCGCGCGCAGGCCGAGGCGGGGGGCTTCGAAGGAGAGGGCGGAGGCGAGCGCCATGGAGTCGGCGCCGCCGGAGCAGGCCACCAGGACGAGGGGCTGCGGGGAGGGGGGCGCGGGGTGGCCGTTCCCGGTCTCGGGGTGGTCGTTCTCGATGAGGATGTCGTGGAGGACGCGGCGGACCGCCAGGCGTATCGCCGCGACCGCAGGATGGGGACCCATGTCCGGTTCCCTTCATGAAGTTTTTCGGGGGGAGGGGACCCGAGCTATGTCACTCAGAGTGTGTAGATGGTGACAGAACCGGGGCGTTCCCCGAGCATTGCACGCCTTCCGGTGGCTCACGGTCCCTCGGACGGGTGATTGAAGCGGCGTTTCCCTGCCACGGGTTCACGATTCGGTTCACATGTCGGCCTTGCGGTGCACGCGCGCGACCCAGTCGGACGGCTTGGCGATCTCCGCCTTCGTGGGGAGCGTGTTCGGGGACGTCCACACGCGGTTGAAGCCGTCCATGCCGACCTGGTCGACGACCGCGCGGACGAAGCGTTCGCCGTCGCGGTACTGCTTCATCTTCGCGTCCAGGCCGAGCAGTCTGCGCAGCGCGATGTCGAGGCGGGAGGCGCCCTTGGCACGCCGCTGCTGGAACTTCTCGCGGATCTCCGAGACGGTCGGGACGACCTCGGGGCCCACGCCGTCCATCACGAAGTCGGCGTGCCCTTCGAGCAGGGACATCACGGCCGTCAAGCGGGCCAGGATCTCCCGCTGGACGGGCGACTGGACCAGCTCCACCAGGGAACGCCCACCGTCGTCCTCCTCGCCCTCCGGACGGCCCCCCGCGAGCGACTGGGCGGCCTCCCTGATGCGCTCCAGGAACGTCGACGGGTCGACGTCCGTCTCGCCGAGGAACGACTGGATCTCGCCCTCCAGGTGGTCCCGCAGCCACGGGACGGCCGAGAACTGGGTGCGGTGCGTCTCCTCGTGGAGGCAGACCCAGAGCCTGAAGTCGTGCGGGTCGACGTCCAGTTCGCGTTCCACGTGGACGATGTTGGGGGCGACCAGCAGGAGTCTGCCGCCGCCGTTCGCGCCGGCCGGGAGGTCTCTCGTCGCCGGGGCGAACGTCTCGTACTGGCCGAGGACGCGCGACGACAGGAACGAGAGCAGCATGCCCAGTTCGACGCCGGTCACCTTGCCGCCGACCGCGCCGAGGACCGCGCCGCCCGGTGAACTCCCCCGGCGCTCCTGCATCTTGTCGAGCAGCGGTTTCAGGATCTCGCGGAACCCCGCGACGTTCGCCCGCACCCACCCCGGCCGGTCCACCACCAGCACCGGGGTGTCGTGCAGGTCCTCGGACCCCATCCGGGTGAACCCCCGGACGTGCCCCTCCGACGCCTTCGCGTACCGCCGCAGCTCCGCCACGACCTTCCGCGCCTCGTCCCGGCTCACCTCGGGGCCGGGCCGCACAAGTCGCGTCGCGGTCGCCACGGCCAGATTCCAGTCGACCATCCCGGAAGAAGCACCGATGCTCGTCATGCCGTCAACCGTACGTGAGCGGTCGGACAAGGGGCAGGGCGTGGAGGGGGTGGGTGGGCTTCGGGGGTGAGTGCGGCTGGGTGGGTAGCTGGGGTGGGGGCGTTTCGCTCACCCGCACCCGCACCCCGCCAACGCCGAAGCCGCCCGGTCCAGTGCCCCCTGTGCCGCCCCCGCGTTCGTCGTGTCCGAGGCCAGGAAGGCGAAGGCCAGTTGGCGGCCCTCGCGGTCCACCACCGTGCCGGCCAGGGCGTTGACGCCGGTCAGGGTGCCCGTTTTTGCGCGGACGACGCCTGCTGCGGCGTTGGTGTAGCGGGTGCTCAGCGTGCCGGTGAAGCCGGCGACGGGGAGGCCCGTCAGGACGGGGCGGAGGTTGGGGTGGGCCGGGGAGGCTGCTGTTACCAGGAGGGACGTCAAAAGGTTGGTCGTGAGGCGGTCGGATCTGTCCAGGCCGCTTCCGTCTTTGATCGAAACGCCCGCTACAGGGAGGCCCAGTTTCTTCAGCTGGGTCGTGATCGCGGTGCCGGCGCCGGTGAAGTCGGGGCGGAGGCCGGTGGCGAGGGCGGTGTGGCGGGCGAGGGACTCGGCGATGTCGTTGTCGCTGTTGGTGAGCATGCGCTCGACGAGGGCGGAGAGCGGGGGCGAACTGACGGTGGCGAGGGTCTGCGCGCGGGAGGTCGCCTTGGAGGGGCCGGGGGCTTTCGTGGTGATGCCCTCGGCCTTCAGGAACCCCGCGAACTTGGCCGTAGCGTCGGCCGCCGGATCGGGCACCCGCTCGACCTCGCCCCGCGTCGAGTCGTCGGGCCGCCCCTCGTCGGCGGTGAGCGGCGTGACCCGCGCGAGGTTGGGGTTCGTGCCGATGACGTGGACGTCGGACCCGGCGTACAGGGTGGTGTCGTACGACAGGGTGACGTCGGTGAGGCCGCGCTTCTTGAGGGCGGCGGCCGTCGACTTCGCGAGGGCGCGCAGGCTCGCCCAGCCCTGCGCGTCCGCGCGTGCGGTGAGCGTCGGGTCGCCGCCGCCGACGAGGACCAGTTCACGGGTGTCGGGTTCGAGGGCCGCGCGGGTGACGAGGCGGTGGTCGGGCTGATCGCGGGCGCGGCCGTCGTGTTCCTGTTCTCCGGGCTGGCCATCAACGCGGTGTCCCGGTCGGCCGGTTCGGTCGTCTTCGAGGTGCGGCGGCAGTTCCGG
>NZ_JBTYMC010000511.1:0-2865 GCF_054880855.1 Streptomyces sp. S6
CGCCTCCGCGGCCGCGCCCGCCGGACTCGGCACGGACACCGGCGGCTCCGTCCGCGTCCCCGCCGCCCTCACCGGCATCGCCGGACTGCGCCCCACCACCGGCCGCTACCCCGACAGCGGAGTCACCCCCCTGTCCCCGACTCGCGACACCGTCGGTCCGATGGCCCCCACCGTCGCCGACCTGATCGTCCTCGACACCGTCCTGGCCGCCGACCCCGCTCCCGCGACCGCCCCCGACCCGCGCGACGTCGTCCTCGCCGTCCCCGAACACCACTTCACCGAACACCTCCACCCCCGCACCGCCGAGATCTGGAAGGCGGCCCTGGACACGCTGGCCGACGCGGGCGTCACCCTGAAGGCCGTACGGCTCCCCGACGTCGAGACCGCCGAGGAGCTGATCGGCTTCCCCGTCACCCTGTACGAGGCCGCCCGCAGCCTGCCGCCCTACCTCAGGGACGCCACCGGCCGCGCCCCCGAGGAGTGCCTGCCGCAGGTCACCGCCCCCGACGTCCGCGCCGCGCTCGCCGACTTCGTCCTCGGCGACGCCCCCCTCGCCGTGAGCCGCGCGGCGTACGAGGACGCCCTGCGCGCCCGGCAGCGGGTCCTCGTCGAGGGGTACGCCCGCATCCTCGGCGCCGCCGACGCCGTCCTCTTCCCCACCACCCCCCTGCCCGCCGGGCTGATCGACACGGAGAGTGACGAGGTGACGCTGGACGGCAGCACACGGCCCACCTTCCCCACCTACATCCGCAACACCGGACCCGGCAGCATCACGGGCCTGCCCGGCGTCACCGTGCCGGCCGCGCAGAGCCGCCCCGGACTGCCGGTGGGACTCGCCCTCGACGGCGCACCGGGCACGGACCGTCGCCTTCTCGGCGTCGCACTGCTGGTCGAACGGCTGCTCGCTGCGGCAGGATGACCAGTGGGAGAGGGTTTCGGCCCCCTCCGACGCAGCGAGACCCCCGTGACAGCCGGCCGCCGGAGGACGGGGGTGACCGGAAGGACCGACCATGACCGAACCAGAGCTTCCGGCCACCGCCAAGCCCTCCGTCCAGACCCTCGACCGGGGGCTGAGGCTCCTGGAGGTCATCGCTCTGTCGGACATTCCGCTCACCCTCCCGGAACTGGCCCAGCAGATGAGCCTGCACCGCTCGATCGTCTACCGGCTGCTGCGCACCCTCCAGGACCACCACCTCGTCGCCCACACCACCCACGGCTACGTCATCGGCACCCGCGCCCAGTCCCTCGGCCGGCGCACCCTGCCCATGCTCCAGCGGATCGCCAAACCCGAGATCGCCAAACTCGCGGCTCACGTCGGCCTCACCTCCTTCTTCGTCGTCAGGGACGCGGAGGAGGCGGTCACCCTGGTCTCCGTGGAGGTCGAGAGCACCCGCTCCCGCGCCGTCTACAGCCCCGGCGACCGGCATCCCCTGACCGTCGGCAGTCCCGGCATCGCGATGCTCGCCGCCGAACCGGCCCGCCCCGGGGAACGACTCGACGTGACCCGGGCGCGGGCCTGCGGCTACGCCACCACCCGCAACGAGGTCCTGGCCGGGTTCGCCACCGTCTCCGCCCCCGTCGTCTCCGCCCCGGGGCACGCGGTCGCCGCCGTCTCCATCCTCTACACCGTCGAACGCCCCGGCCCGCCCCAGATCGACGCCGTCCTCGACACGGCACGGCTGATCACGGGACGGCTGCGCACCGAGCTGTCCTCCGGCGCGATCCTGCCCGGCGTGCGCTGAACCGCCGCGTGGACGGCGCGTTTCGCATAGCGAACGCGCAGGTGTCCACGGGTACCTGACGGCGCCTAGCGTCCCCTTCCGTCAGAAAGGGGAAATCCACGATGACCGCAGGTCCCACGGCCACCACCGTCAAGACGCAGGCGTTCGACGTCCTGCGCCGGTACGGACTCACCACCCTGTTCAGCAACCCCGGCTCCACGGAGGTCGGGTTCCTGGCCGGACTGCCCGCCGACATCGAGTTCGTCCTCGGCCTGCACGAGGGCTCCGTCGTCGGCATGGCCACCGGACACGCCCTCGCCACCGGCCGCCCCGCACTCGTCCTCCTGCACACCACCGCCGGCTACGGCAACGCCGTCAGCGCCCTGGCCACCGCACGCGCGAACCGGGCGCCCCTGGTCGTCGTCGTGGGCCAGCAGGACCGCAGACACCTCGCCCACGAACCGTTCCTCGCGGGCAAGCTCGACGGGCTGGCCGGCGAGTACCCGGTCTGGCAGCACACCCCGGCCCGCCCCCAGGACGTGCCCGGCGCCCTCGCCCGCGCCTGGCACGAGGCCCGGGAAGGCCGCGGCCCTGCCGTGGTCGTCGTCCCCATGGACGACTGGGCCGCCCCCGCCGAGGACGAACTCCCGCTCGCGGCACCCCATGAGGTCGACGGCACACGCACCGCCTCCGACAGCGGGCTCGCGGCGCTGGCCGCCCTCCTCGCCGACTCCCAGGCACCCTGCCTGGTCGCCGGCGCCGGGAACGACTCGCCGGAGGGCTGGCAGACGCTCACCGCACTCGCCGAACACCTCGGATGCCCCGTCTTCCAGGAGGCGTTCGGCGCCCGCGCCGGCTTCCCCCAGGACCACCCCCTCTTCGCCGGGCACCTCCCCGCGGCCCGCCCCGCCCTGCGCGCCGCGCTCGCCCCGCACGACGCCGTCCTCGTCGTCGGAGCCGCCGCCTTCCGCCAGTACCCCTACGCGGAGGGCGACTTCACCGAACCCGGCACCCGGATCGCCGTCGTCACCGACGACCCCGAGGAAGCCCACCGCAGCCCCGCCGCACCGGCCCTCCTCGCCCAGCCCGCCGACACCCTGCGCCGGCTGCTGCCGCTGCTCCCCGGCCGGGCACCCGCCGCGCC
>NZ_JBTYMC010000512.1:0-2832 GCF_054880855.1 Streptomyces sp. S6
CGACGCCGAACGCCGGGCCGAACTGGGTGAGTTGGACGACCTCCTCGGAGATGCCGGTCGCGGGCTGAACAGCGCCGAGGGCGCCTGCCGCCATGAAGGCCACCACCAGGTAGACCGCTGTCTGTGCTTTCCAGCTGTGCCGTTTGCGCATGCCCCTGACGATGCCGTTCCACGGCACGGCGCGAACTGGAGCCGGGTGCCTGACGGGGGTGGAGTTGGGTACACCCCCGGCGGTCGGGATCGAGGCGTCAGCCTTCGCGGCCGGAGAGCGTGGCCGAGGCGCGGGAGCGCTGGACGGGGGTTTCGTGCGGGGTGGGGTTCTTCGAGAGGAGCTGCATGACCTCGGTGGCGAAGTCGTCGAGGAGCAGGGTGCGGGGGTTCAGCTGTTCCTGGCCCGCCACTGTGGCAACGGCCGGGGGGACGAGTTCGACGACGTCGACGCCGGTGCCGTCGAGTTGGGCGCGCAGTGCCTCGGAGTAGGCGTGGATTCCGGCTTTCGAGGCGGTCCAGCACTCGTCTCCGTAGAGGCACCGGGCGTGTTCCGTCAGGGTGCTGTGCATGTCCGGAGCCTATGCGTGTCCGTGGGTGTCGTACCCGGTCGCTAGGGTGCGGCGCATGCGATCGCTGATCAGCGCCATCATTGAACACGACGACGCCGCCCGTTTCCTGGCCTGGCCCGGTGACTTCGAGCTCGACCGGAAGGAGCACGGCGAGGAGGTGCGTCTCGCGTCGGGGGCGGCGCTGGAGGGCTTCGCGGGTGACGGAGCGGGGGGCACGTACTTCTTCTGTGGGGACGGTGGGGAGGAGCGTCCGGTTTTGTATGCGGACTCCGAGGGTGGCGCGGCGCTGGTCGCGATCGGCCTCCCGGAACTCCTGCGGCTTCTCCTGGTCGCGCCTTGGTGGCGGGACTGCCGGGCGTTCACCTCGGAGGAGAGCGGTGAGTTGGCCGCTCAGTATCTGGAGGACATGCCCGATCTGACGGTTCGACGGGACCGCGCGGCCGGCGCTCTGGGCCTCGACCTTCCGGCCGAGGCCGACGTCCTCGCCCGGCTGCGTGAGGTCGCGACCGGGGCGGGCAAGGACTTCGTCTTGATCTTCGCGCCGGAGGACGAGCCCTATGACCTGCTGATCAAGGGGTGAGCACCGTACGCCTGACGATCCGTCACCGCCCCGTTCACCCCTCGCTCTCCCGCCAGATCTCCGTGAACCGGTCGAGGAGTCCCGCCGCCTGCCGCACGTCCTCCGTGAGGGGCCGGTCCGACTCGTCCGCGTCGAGGGTCGTCTCGGCGAGGTGGAGGGCGGTCTCGGTCGGGAGGCCCGGGGTGGGGCGTACCCCCCGCTGGCGCAACGCCCGTACGGCGGCGACGAGTTCGCAGCCGACGACGAGGCGGTAGGCGGCGCAGGCGCGGAGGGTCTGGCGGGCGGCGAGGGAGGCGAAGCTGGCCTGTTCCTCGACGCCTCGGGAGAGGACGGCGTGGCCGAGGGAGGCCGGGGCGGAGAAGGCGCGGAGGTCGCTGAGGGCGGCGCCGGCGGCGTACTCCAGGATCATGATGCCGGAGGAGGCGGGGAGGTGGTCGGCGAGGAAGGGGTGCAGGCCGGTGTAGTCGGGTTCGTTGAGGGTGGCGAGGCGGGCGGTCGACAGGCGCGCGACCTGGGTCAAAGAGAGGCGGAAGTGGTCCAGGGCGAGGGCCAGTTGGGCCTGGTAGAAGCCGCCGTGATGGTAGGCGGTCAGGTCGTGGGGGGCGATGAGGGGGTTCTCGGCGGCGGCGTTGATCTCGACGGCGAGGACGCGTTCGAGGGCGTCGGCGGCGTCGTGCGCGGGGCCGTGGATCTGGGGCAGGCAGCGCAGGCCGTACGGGTCCTGGATGCGCCCGGCGGACGGCGTGGGCCGTTCCTCGGCGCCGATCAGTCCCCGCATCCGCCGGGCGACCTCGGTGGACCCGGGGTGCGGGCGGGCGGCGTGCACGGGGGCGGCGTACGGCTCGTGGGAGCCGTCGACGGCGAGCAGGGTGAGGGCGGCGACGACCTGGGTGGCCTCCAGGAGCCCGCGCAGCTCGTGCAGGGCGAGGGCGGCCTGGCCGAGGGTGAGGGCGTTGCTGCTGATGAGCGCGAGGGCGTCGTTGTGGTCGAGGGGCTGGGGGTCGGGGGCGCCGTCTCCCTGCCAGGGGTGTTCACCGGCGAGGGCGAGGCCGACCTGGGCGAGCGCGGCGAGGTCGCCGGTGCCGACGGAGCCGAACTCGTTGACGACGGGGTGCGCACCGCTCTCCAGGGCCGCGCACAGGGCGGTGACGACGCCGGGGCGCAGTCCTGAGCCGCCGGCGAGGAGCTGGTTGGCGCGGACGGCGAGCATGGCGCGGACCTGCCGGGCGGGGAGTTCCTCGCCGATGGCTCCGGCATGGCTGCGCAGGAGCCGCAGGCCGTGTCCGGCGGCGTCCTCGGTGGGCACGGTCGCGTTCCGGTTGGCGCCGACTCCGGTGGAGCGGCCGTACAGGCGCCGGGTCGTGGCGATGCGCAGCGCGGCGTCCCAGGCGTCGGTGACGCGGGTGATCGCCGCGTCGTCCGCGACCGGTCGCGCGGTGCCGTCGGCCAGGCGCACGATGTCCGTGACGCCGAGGGAGGTGCCGTCGAGGACGAGCGGCACGGCTGTCTGCGCCGTCAAGAAGTCCACCATCTGAGAAGACATAGAGATTAAAAATCCCCTCAATCCGTACTATCCACCTTGCCTCCGTCCCAACTGTCGGTCATCCGTTACATCGGATTAACGTGGAACCGTTGACAAGTCATTCACCCACAGAGAACTCTGCATGAAGTTATACAGCCGGGCAAGGGACA
>NZ_JBTYMC010000513.1:0-2817 GCF_054880855.1 Streptomyces sp. S6
GCATCCGCGACCTCCCGGGGAACGACGACCCGACAGGCCACCACTCCCACGGAACCACCACTCCTATCCCCGACCAGCGGAAACGCACCGATCACGCCCGGAAAGACAACAGCTTCTAAGCGCTTTGACGTAGGAATGGGCGCTGGCGAGGAGGTGCTGCTCGCTGCTGCACACGTCGGCCGAGAGCCTGGGCCGCTCTGTGGGGCGCGGCCTCGCCAGTGGCCGATCTTGCTGTTTCCTCGGCTCGTCGCCGAGCCTGTCAATCGCCGGTCAGGCTCGCTGCCGTACCCGTACGACGTGCTCGTTCCTCTCGTGTCGGATTGTTGTCTCCAACAGCGCACCGGCCCGAAGGGACACGACAGCGCCTCAGCTCAGGTCGCGTGTCTGCCAGCCGGGCGGGAGCTTGGGCAGGCCGATCAGAGCGTCGATGCCGAGATGTTCCAGCAGCAGCGCTTTGAGATGCCGGCCGTCGATGAGCTCGACGCGGTTGCGGGGCGCGAAGTCCCAGCTAGCCTTGCCGAACCACGCGGTGGTGACCACGATGCCCTTCGAAGCACTCTTGTCGTTCACGATTCCCGCGACCGACCGCACCGTCTCGGCGGAGACCACGTTCTTCGTGCGCTTGGCCTGGATGATGCACAGCCCGCCGATGAGGGGTTCCTCGTTGACCGCGACAGCGTCGATGCCGTCATCCCGGGATGCCTGGGTGACCCACGACTTGAGCCCGATCTTCTCGAATAGCCGCCGGATGAGGTGCTCGAAGTCGATCGGGTCCATCGCGACGAGGTCGGGCCGGCTGTCGAGGCCGGCGACGACATCCCGCTCCGGGGCGATCTTGTACCGGGTCAGGTCGAATGTGACGACAGGCGGAACCGGCTCAAGGTCATAGGGGTGCTGGGAGACGATCGCGTTCAGATAGTGCAGGCTTGCCACCGGGTCGAGTTCGGGCTCGTCCAGCACGAGCTCAGTAAAAGTCTCCCGGCTGACCCGCACACTGATCAGACATGGCTCGATCGCCTTGCCGGTGGCACGGTCCTTGGCGCGGACTTTCCCGTTGAAGGCAACTCCGTCCACGAGTGACGGCGGTGTGACGGCGAAGGCGTCGTCGATCGCCCGCAGCGCGAGTCTGGCCACCAGATCCCTGTACAACGCCTTGCACTCATTCTCCTTCCGTGGCTGTGGGACCACGGCCGGGGGAGCGGAGGCCTTGAACCGGTACTGCGTGACCGGAGGAACCACCGCCTGGGCCGGCAACTCGATCTCCAAAATCAGCTCGCGAGACTCCGGAGCGAACGCCGCCCGCCGGGCACCGCCGAGTCCTTCCGGATAGCCGATGGAGCCCAGCGCCCTCTCCACCCCGACCGCGAACCCTTCCAGATCTCCTTCACCGAGCGCCTGCTCCGCCTGCAGCCGCAGCCCGTGCAGCCCACCGGGGCGGGCGCGCAGAACCGCAGTCAGCACCTCGAGCCGCTCTTCGACCTCGGCCGTCCGGCCTGCAGCCTCCCGGCGCAGACTCTCAGCGCTCTCCTGCTTCGCACGCCGTTCCGCCGCAGCCTTCTCACGGGCCTCAGCACGACGTTTCTGCTCGAGTTCTCTCGCCCGCGCCGCCTGACGCTTCTCAAGATCCCGCACGATCTGCTCGGCCCTACGCGACTCAGCACTCTGCTGCGCCTGCTTCTCCTTCTGCGCCCGCGTCCACGCCTGCGCCTGCTCGCGTTCCCGCCGTGCTTCCTTCTTGGCCCGCTCCGCGGCCTCACGCTCCGCGGCCCGCGCCTGACGTGCCAGCTCCGCCTCAGCCAGCCTCGCGGCTGCGGCCTTCGCCTTCTGGCTGTCCCGATACGCCTGCAACAACTGCGCCGCCAAGGACTTCCTACGCGCCATTTGCCGCCCCCACCACAGGTCAAAACACAACAGCTGCCCCCGACAGAGGCAGAGCAATCTCACGGGCCGGCCCATGGCCTGACTCGCTCGGAACATGACTGCTTTCGCTCGCACCGTCGCGGACAGCCGAAGTCGTCGGCGAGTTCCTGGAGCACAGCGCCGACGCCTTGACGCTGATGCTTTGGGACTCAGCCGGGCCCGACGCGCGATACCCCCGGTTTCCTGTGCCGGACGGTCTGGCCCGGCGCACGTCACGAGCTGTAGCGGGCCGGGCCTTGCTCCAGCCGGCCTCGCCACGCCCAGCCCCCCACACGCGCCTGGCCGCCCGTAAGAGCGCCGGTCCCACTCGGAGGTGACTGCGCGTGGTTCTCCGGAGAGTGTAGAGGCCTGTGCGGTGGGTGCTATTTTGTCCCGCAGGGGGAGCGGCGAGACTGATCCCGGGCGGCAAGGACGGCATACCAGAAGCCGTGTCCACCCGACTGACCGGTCAGAGGCGGGACTTGCGCTGCTCAAGCAGGCACGAGCAGTAGTGGGGAACGTGGCGCAAGCAGGGTCGCACTCGGCGGCAGGGCAGATGACCGGGTACCTCTACCAGTGCGAACTGGCCTTGCTGGAGCTGGCCCGGCACAGTTGGCAGGACGCCACCATCGAAGTGCGCATGGAACTCCTCGACGATATCGAGTTCCTGAGTCCGCAGGACAACACACCGCTGGAGCTCCTGCAGTCCAAACACCGTGAAGCAGCTGGCCCGCTGAGCGAGACCGGCAAAGATTTCTGGCGCTCCGTCGCCTCATGGATCGACGCCCTGAAGAACCTCTCCGACCCCTCAGAAGCTGTTGTCTTTCCGGACTTGAGGACTGTGTTTCCGCTGGTCAGGCGTAGGGTTGGCGATCCCGTGGGAGTTGTGGCCTGTCGTGCTGTTGCTGCCAGGGAGGT
>NZ_JBTYMC010000514.1:0-2805 GCF_054880855.1 Streptomyces sp. S6
GCGGCCGGGAGGGCGCGACGCGGGGCCCCGCCTGCGCCTCCCCCGGCGCTGCCCCACACCCGGCCCCCTACGAAGCCGTCTCCCGCTGCTGAGGTATCACCACCGCCCCCTGCTGCAACGACACGTTCCGCGCCGGCGCCGGAATCCTGATCCCCTCCGCCCGGTACCGCTTGTGCAGCCGCTTGATGAACTCGGACTTGATCCGGTACTGGTCGCTGAACTCGCCGACACCGAGGATGACGGTGAAGCCGATGCGGCTGTCGCCGAAGGTGTGGAAGCGGACGGCGGGTTCGTGGTCCGGTATCGCGCCGGTGATCTCCGTCATCACCTCGGCGACGACGTCCATGGTGACCTTCTCGACCTGGTCGAGGTCGCTGTCGTAGGCGACCCCCACCTGGACGAGGATCGTCAACTGCTGTTCCGGCCGCATGAAGTTGGTCATGTTGGCCTTGGCGAGCTGCCCGTTGGGGATGACGATCAGGTTGTTGGAGAGGGCGCGGACGGTCGTCTGGCGCCAGTTGATGTCCTCGACGTACCCCTCCTCGCCGCTGCTCAGCTTGATGTAGTCACCGGGCTGGACGGTTTTCGAGGCGAGGATGTGGATGCCGGCGAAGAGGTTCGCGAGGGTGTCCTGGAGGGCCAGCGCAACGGCGAGACCGCCGACACCGAGGGCTGTGAGCATCGGCGCTATGGAGATGCCGAGGGACTGGAGCATCACGAGGAAGCCGATCGCGAGGATCAGCACACGCGTGATGTTCACGAAGATCGTCGCGGACCCGGCGACCCCCGGCCGGGACTGCGTCACCGTCTGCATCAGCCCCGCGACGACCCGCGCCACCGACACGGTCACCACGAAGATCAGGACGACGGTGAACGCCTGGCTGGCGCTGCGGTGCCACACCCTCGTCAACGGCAGCACGGCCGCCGCCGACGCGACGCCCCCGGCGATCGCCGCCCACGGCAGCACCCCTCGCAGCGCCGCGACCAGCACGTCGTCCCCGTCCCAGCGGGTCCGCTTGGCGTGCTTCGCGAGCCACCGCAGCAGCGTCCGGGACAGGAACGCCACCAGGAACCCGGCCGCCAGCGCGATCCCGGCGAACACCGCGTCGTGCACGGTGAGTTCACGCGTCAGCATCGGTCGCCTCCCGCCAACTCGCCTGTCAGAGGCCGGATATGAAATGTCGTCACCTGGTCACCTGCTCGATTCGGGGAAGTGCTGACACGCCGTGAGGCGGAGCGTGATCTTCCATCCTGCCGTATCCGGGAAAGGCCTTTCGCACGCCCTTTCGATGTGCCAGGATCCTCGTGTCCAACGGGGGGATGAGGGCAGTTGCACGCGCCTGACCAGCGCTTAGGCCTGCCCGTCCAAAGAGATTTCGCACGCGCCGCGTGGTGCTGTCATGTCTGTCGTCACCTTTCCGGTGTCCCACGCGTCCGCCTCCTCCCCAGGTCCGCACGTCACGACGAGGGAGCGAAGTGATCAGACACCCGCGATTAAGACGACACCGTCATACCGCGCTGGTGGCCGCCGTGTCAGTACTCACCGGCCTGGCGTACGCCGTGCCCGCCCGCGCCGCCGACCCGCTGCCCGACAACGGCAACGGCGCCCGCATCACCTTCGGGCAGAGCGCCCGCGCCGACCGCTGCGAGGTTGGGCACGCCCTGCACATCGGCGGCGCCGCCGTGAAGGCCGCCGCGTCCAGGGCCCTCGCCGGCACCGACGCCGACCTCGCCACCGCCCTGTTCCGCAAGGACAACCTCTACCCGAGCCCCCTCGACGACGCCTTGCGCGCCGACCGGGCCAGCGCCGTCGCCTACGTCCAGGGTTCGGCCACGCGCAAGGCAGGCTGGGAGACCGCCAACCGGCCGTATGCCACCAGTGCCGTCGGCAGCACCGGTATGTCGCTGCACGCTCCGGAGTTCGACGCGAGTGTCCGGGCCTTCACGCTCGACACGCAGGAGGCGCTGTACGACACGTTCGGCCAGGACGGCCGCAGCGCCGCGAGCGCGACCGCGCTGGACAGCGCCCGCAAACTCGCCGCGTCCCTGAAGGGCAAGAGCCCCGCGGGCGACGACCAGCTCGCCGACTTCCTGCTGTTCCCCGGCAACGTCCAGGCGCCCCTCAACCCCACCACGTCCAGCGACGTCGCCCGCTATCTGCGCCACGGCGGCTTCCCGGCCCAGGCTCCCGTCGAAGGTTCTGCGGAGTACCGGACGGAGGTGGAGTCGCTCAAGGTCTCCTGGGCCGGCTGCGACAGCTGGAACCCCGTCGACCCGCGCCGTGTCCTCGGCTCGGTGACGGCGAGCGCCTACGCCGAGTGGGAGCGGGAGTACGCCGCCCAGGCCAAACCGCGCGCCGACATCATGGCCGCCGAGGTGACCGCCGCCGACCAGGCGCGCAAGGCGACCGACGCGCTGATCGAGTCGATCGGCCAGGCATGGCTCGCCGAGCAGATCCTCACCTGGCAGAAGTTCTGGGCCGGACAGCCCGCGAACGCCGTGGGACGCCCGGCGAAGGCGCTGTTCACCCAGGCCGCCGCCGACCTCACCAAGGCCCGCGACAGGGCAGCCGCCCAGGTCACCCTGGCCAACGCCGCCAACGCCGCCGCCAAGACCGCCGCCGACAAGTCGGCCGCCGCCCAGACCAGCGCGTACGCCATCGCCGACACCGCGAAGACGCCGCGCGGCCGGGGTCACCCTTCATTGTCCCCCGCCTTCGCAAGAGGCACTCCGAGGGCGACCCCGAGAACCAACGTGCGGAGGGTACGGGGTGTTCCCGGGCCACAGAGCCACCAGGCCACCCGG
>NZ_JBTYMC010000515.1:0-2796 GCF_054880855.1 Streptomyces sp. S6
CCGCCGTCGCCGCCGCGCGCTCCGCTCTGGGGCGGCCGTACGTGTGGGGCGCCACCGGGCCGTCCGGCTTCGACTGCTCCGGCCTCATGCAGTGGTCCTACGGCCAGGCCGGCGTCTCCCTGCCGCGCACCTCCCAGGCCCAGGCCCACGCCGGCCGCCGCGTCCCGCTCTCGCAGGCCCAGCCCGGGGACATCGTCACCTACCGGTCCGACGCCAGCCACGTCGGCATGTACGTGGGCAACGGCCAGGTGATCCACGCGCCGTACCCGGGGGCGCCGGTGCGGTACGACCCCGTCGGGATGATGCCGGTGTCGTCGGTGACGCGGCCGTGAGGGGGCCGGGGCGGGGGCGGGCCGTCTGTGGCTCGCGGCGGGGTTCCCCGTACGATCGTCTGGATGGCTGACGCTAGGCGGGTGATCGGGTCCGGGGTCATAGCCCTGTGTCTGCTGGTCGGCGGGTGTGGTGGGGGTGGTGAGCGGAGTTCCGTGCGGGCCGAGGTGCAGGCCGCGCTGGACCGGCGGGCGGCCGTGGTGCTGGGGCGGGAGGGGGACACGTACGACGTGCCGCTGGCGCAGTGGACGTACCATCTCGACTCCGTGGCCGCCGAGGGCGACCGGGCCACCGCCGACGCGCGGCTCAGTTACCGGGTCCAGGGGTACGACTCCGTGCCGGTGACCTCCTCGCGGGTGCTGAAGCTGGACCGGGACGCGGGCGGGGTGTGGTCCGTGGTGTCGGAGGGGCCCGGGAAGGGGGCGGGGGAGCAGCTCTGGGACCAGGGGAGGGTGAGCGTGGTGCGGGGGACGCACAGTCTCGTGCTCGGCGTCGGACAGTCCACCGACCGGCTGCGCACCTTCGCCGACCTCGCCGACAAGGCCGTCCCGGCCGTCTCCGAGGCGTGGGGGACGGGGTGGGCGCGGAAGGTCGTCGTCGTGGTGCCGGCGTCCCTGACGGGGATGGCCGAGCTGCTCGGCTCGTCCGTCGACTCGTACCGGGGGATCGCGGCCGTCACGACCGGCGAGACCGGGGGGCGTGCGCCCGCCGACCGGATCGTGGTCAACCCGGAGGCGTACGGGACGCTCGGCGAGGTGGGCCGTCAGGTGGTCCTGACCCACGAGACGACCCACGTCGCGACCCGCGCCCACACGAACGCGGCGACCCCCCTGTGGCTCTCGGAGGGCTACGCCGACTGGGTCGGCTACCGCGACACCGACCGCACGCCCGACCAGGCCGCCCCCGAACTCCGGGGCGCCGTCGCCGAGGGCCGCCTCCCCACCGCCCTCCCCACCGACGCCGACTTCGGCTTCGGCACCGACCCCACCCGACTGGCCCAGGCGTACGAGGGCGGCTGGCTGGCCTGCCGCCTCATCGCCGCACGCTGGGGGGAGGACCGCCTCGACGCCTTCTACAAGGCGGTCGGCGCCCACGGGAAGCGGCCCGGCGCGGTGGAGGGGGCGTTGGGGAGCGTGCTGGGGACGACGCTGGAGCAGTTCACGGAGGACTGGCTGAGGTATGTGAAGGAGGAGTTGGCGGGGTGAGGGAGGGGGCTCGCGAGGCGGGTCGATGATCAGACGTCCGGCTTCTCCAGTACCTCCAGCGCCTCCCGCAGCCACGCCGTCTCCGCCGCCCCCGTCGCCCGCGCCACCCGCAGCATCCCCGCCCGGAACAGGTCCCCGCTCTCCTCGGCCCGGACGGGCACCTCGCCGTCGTAGAAGAAGCTGGTCGGCACCTCAAGGAAGTCCAGGCGCCGCCGCAGGACGGCCGCCTGTTCGCGGCGGTCCGGCAGGTGGCGCAGGAACGACAGCAGGGTGTTGAAGCGGACGCTGTCGGAGATCTCGACGTCCTTGGGCCGGCGCAGCCGCTCCAGGAGGTCGGCGCGGCCCGCGTCGGTGAGGGAGAGGGTCCGGCGGGGGGCGGCGCTCACCCCCTCCTCGGTCCGCTCGCGGAGCTTCCCGGCGGCGACGAGCCGGTTGATCGCGGGGTAGAGGGCGCCGTCGCTGACGGGCCGGACGTGCCCGCTCAGCGCCCGGATGCGTTCCTTCAACTCGTATCCGTGCAGCGGCTGTTCGGCGAGGAAGCCGAGGATCGACAGCTCCAGCATGACGCTCCCTTGGGCGGCTCCTTGTGCGGTACGACGACTCTATGTTACCTCTAATCGAGCTACATCGAATCGAGGTACACCTGCATGGTCCCCGCTCTCGTCACCCTCGCCCGCCCGATCTACCTCTCCCTCCTCGCCTCCGTCCTCTCCGGCCTCCTCAACACCCTCTGGGTCGCCCCCCTCGGCCCCTCCGCCGTCGCGGCCGTCGCCGTCGCCACCACCACCGAGAACGTCCTCCTCGGCGTCGCCCTCGTCTTCTCCTCCGGGACGACCGTGCTGCTCGCCCGCGCGAGAGGCGCCGACGACCCGGTGGCCGCCGGGACGGCCGTCCGGGGCGGCTGGGTGCTGTTCGCCCTGGTCACCCCGGTCGTCGCGGGCGGCGGATACCTGCTGCGCGAACCGCTCGCGAGGCTGCTCCTCGGTGGGGACGCGCCTCTCGCCGCCTACTTCGCGATCTCCCTGCCGGGGCTGGCCGTCTTCTACGCCCAGAACCTCGTCGACGGCATTCTCAAGGGCCTCGGCGACGCCAGGACCCCCATGCGGCTGGCGCTGCTGGCGAACGGGCTGATCCTCGCCGTGGACCCGCTGCTGATCCGGACGTACGGGGTGCGGGGCGCCGCCGCGTCCACCGTGCTGTGCCGCTGCGTGGCCCTCGGCGCCGGGCTGCTCGCCCTGCGGCGCGCACCGCTCCCCGCCGG
>NZ_JBTYMC010000516.1:0-2779 GCF_054880855.1 Streptomyces sp. S6
ACGCCTGCGCGAGGGCGGTGCGCAGCCGGGCGGTGCCGCCTTCTCCCCGGCGCAGGGTGCCGGTGACGGCGGCGTCGTGCTCGGCGGCCTCCACGCACTGCTGGACGGAGGTGACGAGGACGGGGTGCGGGCTGGGCTCGACGAACAGCCGGTGCCCGTCGGCGAGCAGCGCGCTCACGGCGTCGGCGAACCGCACCGGTTCCCGCATGTTGCGGCACCAGTAGGCGGCGTCCAGGCCGGCCGTGTCGAGGAGGCCGCCGGTGACGGTCGAGTAGAACGGGATCCGCCCGGCACGCGGGGCGAGCCCGGCGAGATCCGCCAGCAGCCCTTCCCGCAGCACCTCCACGAACGGCGAGTGCCCGGGGCTCGCGGCGCCGGGGATCCGACGCGCCTGCACCCCGTCGGCGGCGCATGCCTCCACGAACGCGTCGCAGGCATCCGGGTCCCCGGTCAGCGCGACGGACGCGGGCCCGTTGACGGCCGCGATCCACAGCCGGTCCGCCCAGGGTGCGAGCCGCTCCCTGACCTGCTCCTCGGGCAGCAGCGCGGACGCCATGCCGCCGCTGACGGTGAGCGTGCGCAGGGCGCGGCTGCGCAGGACGACGATCCGGACGGCGTCCCGCAGGTCGAGGCCGCCCGCGAGGTGCGCGGCGGCGATCTCGCCCTGGGAGTGGCCGACGACGGCGTCCGGGGTGACGCCGTACGCCTCCCAGGTGCGGGCGAGGGACACCATGACGGTGAACAGCACCGGCTGGATCACGTCGATGCGGTCGGGGTCGACGTCGCGGGGTTCGCCGCGCAGGACGGACAGGACGTCCCAGTCGACGAGTTCCTGGACGGCCGCCGCGCAGGTGTGCGCGTGCTCGGCGAACACCGGCTCGGCGTCGAGGAGTTCGCGGGCCATGCCGAGCCACTGGGAACCCTGGCCGGGCAGGACGAACGCGGTGCGGCCGGTGACGGCGGTGCCCTCGGTGAGCGCGTCGTGCGGGCGGCCCTCGGCGAGCGCGGTGAGCCCCGCGAGGAGGGTGTCGCGGTCGGTGGTGAGGACGGCGGACCGGCGGTCGAGGGGGGTGCGGCCGAGCGCGAGGGAGCGGGCGAGGGGGCCGACGGGGAGGGCGGGGGCGTCGGTGAGGTGGGTGAGGAGGCGGCGGGCCTGGGCGCGCAGGGCGGTCGTGCTGCGGGCGGACAGGAGGGCGGGCAGCGGACCGGGGGCGGTGTCCGGCGCGGACTCCTCGTCGCTGGGGGCCTGTTCGAGGATGACGTGCGCGTTGGTGCCGCTCACGCCGAACGAGGAGACCCCGGCCCGGCGGGGCGCGGTCCCGTCGGACCAGGTCCTGGCCTCGGTCAGCAGCCGTACCGTGCTGGAGGACCAGTCGACGAACGGCGTCGGTTCGTCGGCGTGCAGGGTGCGGGGCATGCGGCCCGCGCGGATGGCCTGCACCATCTTGATGATGCCGCCCGCACCGGCGGCGGCCTGCGTGTGCCCGATGTTGGACTTCAGGGAGCCCAGCCACAGCGGCCGTCCCGCGGGGCGCGCGGTGCCGTAGGTGGCGAGGAGCGCGTCGGCCTCGATGGGGTCGCCGAGCCGCGTCCCGGTGCCGTGCGCCTCGACGGCGTCGATGTCGGCCGGGGTGAGGCCCGCGTCGGCGAGGGCGTCGCGGATCACCCGCTGCTGCGAGGGCCCGTTGGGGGCGCTCAGCCCGTTGGAGGCGCCGTCCTGGTTGACGGCCGAGCCGCGCACGACCGCCAGCACCGGGTGCCCGTTGCGGCGCGCGTCCGACAGGCGCTCCACGACGAGGACCCCGACACCCTCGCTCCACCCGGCCCCGTCGGCGGCGGCGCCGAACGCCTTGCAGCGGCCGTCGGGAGCGAGGGAGCCCTGCCGGGAGAGCATGACGTGCACATCGGGCGTCGACATGACGGTGACGCCACCGGCGAGGGCGAGGTCGCACTCCCCCGCGCGCAGCGAACGGACCGCGAGGTGCAGGGCGACCAGGGAGGAGGAGCAGGCGGTGTCGACGGTGACGGCCGGGCCCTCCAGGCCGAGGACGTAGGAGAGCCGCCCGGACAGCACGCTGTTGGAGACGCCGGTGGAGCCGTGGCCGTCGACGTGGCCCTCGACGGCGGTCAGGAGTCCGGCGTAGTCCTGCTGGGAGACGCCCGCGAACACTCCGGTGCGGCTGCCTTTGAGGGTGCGGGTGTCGAGGCCGGCGCGCTCCAGGGCCTCCCAGGCGCTTTCGAGGAGGAGCCGCTGCTGGGGGTCCATGGAGTGAGCCTCGCGCGGGGAGATCCCGAAGAACGCGGCGTCGAAGGTGGTGACGTCGTCGAGGAAGCCGCCCTCGCGGACGTAGCAGGTGCCTTCCTTGGCGGGGTCGGGGTCGTAGAGGGAGGGCAGGTCCCAGCCCCGGTCGGTGGGGAAGCCCGCGACGGCGTCGCGGCCCTCGTCGACGAGCCGCCACAGGTCGTCGGGGCCGCTCACCCCGCCGGGGTAGCGGCAGCCCATGCCGACGATCGCGATCGGTTCGCGGGCCGCCGCCTCCAGCTCGCCCAGCCGGCCCCGCGTGCGGTGCAGTTCCGCGGCGACCTGTTTGAGGTAGTCGCGGAGTTCGTTGTCCTCAGCCATGCGAACCGTTCACTCCTTGCCGAGTTCATTGCGGATGAAGTCCAGAAGCTCGTCGTCCGACGCGGCGGCGAGCCGGGTGTCGACGTCGGCCGTGTCCGGTGCCTGTGCGGCGGGCCCGGATTCGGCGAGCGCGCGCAGCCGGGCGGCGAAGCGGGG
>NZ_JBTYMC010000517.1:0-2778 GCF_054880855.1 Streptomyces sp. S6
AGGCCGCCGAGGCGGTGCGGCGGCTGGTGACCCTGCGGAGCGAGAGGCGCAGCGGCGAGGCGCACGCGCTGCTCGTGGAGCTGGCGTACTGGCCCGCCGCGCGGATTCCGCTGGTCGCCGGGGAGCTTCAGCGGGCCGGGCTCGGGGCCGACTGGACGACGCTGCTGTGGGAGGCGGCCTCGCTGCCCGCCGAGCGGCTCGTCGAGGCGGCGGACGCGCTGACCGAGGCGGGGCGGGTGGCCGACGGGGAGCAGATCCTGCGGCAGGGGGTCGCACGGCCCGCAGAGGAGATCGGTGCGGCCGTCCTCGGGCTGGTCGGAGCGGGGCGGGGGCGTGAGGCGTCGGCACTGCTCGACGCGTACGTGCGGGTGCGGGCGCCCGAAGAGGCCGCGCGCAGCGCCGCCCCGGACCCCCGGAGCCTCGTACCCCTGCTGGTCCAGGCCGCGCGGGGCGTGTCGGAGGAACGGTACTGGGATCTGGTGCACGCGCTGAGGGTGGCGGGGTTCTCGGCCTGAGGGGGTGCGGGGGAGGGGGCGTGCCCTGCCCGTGCGACCCGTAGTACCCGTAGCCCTCCGGTATCCGCGCCCGCAGACGGCCTCCACCCACCCCCTTGCTCCGAACGGCCCCCCACCACCCCCCACCGGAGTGTGAAACGCGATCGACTCCCCGGGTTAACGGCGGTGGTCTTGGCAAGGGCGTCCCGGAGGCTTACGTTCGTGCCTCTATGGCCCGCTTTCTACGGGCGTAGAGGCTCTGACGTCCCGTCGAAGGAGCAGCTCATGGCCAATGTCGTACGTGCCGCACTGGTCCAGGCCACCTGGACCGGCGACACCGAGTCCATGGTGGCGAAACACGAGGAGCACGCCCGGGAGGCGGCCCGGCAGGGTGCGCGGGTGATCGGCTTCCAGGAGGTGTTCAACGCGCCGTACTTCTGCCAGGTCCAGGAGCCGGAGCACTACCGCTGGGCGGAGCCGGTGCCGGACGGGCCGACGGTGAACCGGATGCGGGAGCTGGCGCGCGAGACGGGCATGGTGATCGTCGTCCCGGTGTTCGAGATCGAGGGAAGCGGTTTCTACTACAACACCGCCGCCGTGATCGACGCCGACGGCACCTACCTCGGGAAGTACCGCAAGCACCACATCCCCCAGGTGAAGGGGTTCTGGGAGAAGTACTACTTCCGGCCGGGCAACGCGGGCTGGCCCGTCTTCGACACCGCCGTCGGAAAAGTCGGCGTATACATCTGCTACGACCGCCACTTCCCGGAGGGCTGGCGGCAACTGGGCCTCGGCGGTGCCCAGTTGGTGTACAACCCGTCGGCGACCTCGCGCGGACTCTCCGCGTACCTGTGGCAGTTGGAGCAGCCGGCGGCGGCCGTCGCCAACGAGTACTTCGTCGCCGCGATCAACCGGGTCGGCCAGGAGGAGTACGGCGAGAACGACTTCTACGGGACGTCCTACTTCGTCGACCCGCGCGGACAGTTCGTGGGGGAGACCGCGAGCGACAAGGACGAGGAACTCCTCGTCCGCGACCTGGACTTCGGCTTGATCGACGAGGTCCGACAGCAGTGGGCCTTCTACCGGGACCGCCGCCCCGACGCCTACGAGGGACTGGTGAAGCCGTGAGCGACCTGTACGCCCGCCACCGCAGTGTCCTGCCGGACTGGCTCGCGCTGTACTACGAGGAGCCGTTGGAGATCACGCACGGCGAGGGCCGGTACGTGTGGGGCGCCGACGGCACCAAGTACCTGGACTTCTTCGGCGGCATCCTCACCACGATGACCGCCCACGCCCTCCCCGAGGTCACCAAGGCGGTGAGCGAACAGGCCGGGCGGATCATCCACTCCTCCACCCTGTACCTGAACCGCCCGATGGTCGAACTCGCCGAGCGCGTCGCCCAGTTGTCCGGCATCCCGGACGCCCGCGTCTTCTTCACGACCTCCGGCACCGAGGCCAACGACACCGCCCTGCTGCTCGCGACGGCCTACCGGCGCACCAACACCGTGCTGGCGATGCGCAACAGCTACCACGGCCGCTCCTTCTCCACGGTCGGCATCACCGGCAACAAGGGCTGGTCCCCGACCTCCCTCTCCCCCCTCCAGACCCTGTACGTGCACGGCGGCGTCCGCACCCGGGGCCCCTACGCGCACCTCGACGACGACGCGTTCACCGCGGCCTGCGTCGACGATCTGAAGGACCTCCTCGGCCACACTCGCCCGCCCGCCGCGCTGATCGCCGAACCGGTCCAGGGCGTCGGCGGCTTCACCTCACCGCCGGACGGCCTGTACGCGGCGTTCCGCGAAGTCCTGCGCGAGCGCGGCATCCTGTGGATCGCCGACGAGGTGCAGACCGGGTGGGGCCGCACCGGCGACCACTTCTGGGGCTGGCAGGCGCATGCCCGCAGCGGCCCGCCGGACATCGTCACCTTCGCCAAGGGAATCGGCAACGGCATGTCGGTGGGAGGTGTCGTCGCCCGCGCCGAGATCATGAACTGCCTGGACTCCAACAGCATTTCGACGTTCGGCGGCACCCAGGTCACCATGGCCGCCGCCCTCGCCAACCTCACCTACCTGCTGGAGCACGACCTCCAGGGCAACGCCCGCCGTGTCGGCGGCCTCCTCATCGAACGGCTGCGGGCTGCTGCGGCCCAGGACCCCGGCGTCCGTGAAGTACGCGGACGCGGACTGATGATCGGCGTCGAACTGGTCAGGCCCGGCACCGACGAGGCCGACCCCGACCGGGCCGCCGCCGTCCTGGAGGCGGCCCGCGCGGGCGGCCTGCT
>NZ_JBTYMC010000518.1:0-2758 GCF_054880855.1 Streptomyces sp. S6
CCGCCCCCTGCTCGGCGTGCGCGTCGCCGGTCTGCTGCGCCGCCACCCCTGGCCCGCGCACCTCGCCGACGACGACCTCGCGCGGCTCGCGCACGCCGACGAGGAGGCGAGGTCCGCCGGGTTCGACGCGGGTGTGCTGGAGGACTGGCGGACGGTCCTGCACCTCGTCGCCGCCCGCAACTCCCCGCTGGGGGCTGTCGACTGACGGTCCGTCATGAGACGGTACGGCGATGACGTACTCGCTGCACGGCCGGGCGGCCCTCGTCACCGGCGCCACACGGGGCATCGGTCTCGCCGTCGCCCGCGCACTCGCCGACGCGGGTGCGCGCGTCTGCGTCACGGCCCGCGATCCCGCCGAGGTGCGTGCGACTGCCGCCGCGCTCAAGGGAGTCGGCCTCGCCGGGGACCTCGCCGACCCGGGCTTCCCGCAGCACCTGACCGACCACACCCTGCGCGCGTTCGGCCGCCTCGACATCCTCGTCAACAACGCGGCCACCAACCAGCCCCTCGGCCCCCTCATGAACGCCGAACCCGCCCTGTGGGCCCGCGCGTTCACGGTGAACGTGGAGGCGCCGCTGCGGCTGGCGCAGTGCGCGTGGCGGGGGTGGATGCGCGAGCACGGCGGCACCGTCGTCAACATCTGCACGGAGGGCGCCGTCCACGTCGGCGCCGGAGTGGGCGCGTACAGCGTCAGCAAGGCCGCCCTCCTGCGCCTCACCGAGCAGTTGGCGGGCGAACTGGGCCCTCACGTCCGCGTCAACTCCGTCTCACCGGGCCTCACCCGCACCGAGCTGGCCCGCTTCGTGTGGGAACGGCAGACCACGACGGGGCTCCCCCTGGAGCGGATCGGGGAGCCCGAGGACATCGCGAAGGCGGTGCTGTGGCTGGTGTCGGAGGAGGCGGGGTGGGTGACGGGGGCGGATCTGCTGGTGGACGGGGGGACACGGGTTCGGCGGGCACGGACACCCTAGACCGGAACGCCGTGCTCCCGACCGGCCGCTCCCCGCCCTACCACTTCCCAGGCGCGTAGTCCTTCAGGAAGACCCCGTACACGTCCTCCCCCGCCTCGCCCCGCACAACGGGGTCGTACACCCGGGCCGCCCCGTCGACCAGGTCCAGCGGCGCGTGGAAGCCGGCCTCCGCGAGGCGGAGTTTGTCGTAGTGGGGGCGTTCGTCGGTGATCCAGCCGGTGTCGACGGAGGTCATGAGGATGCCGTCGGTCTGGAACATCTCCTCGGCGCTGGTGCGGGTGACCATGTTCATCGCGGCCTTGGCGGCGTTGGTGTTGGGGTGTCCGGCGCCCTTGTAGCCGCGGTTGAACACCCCTTCCATCGCGGAGACGTTGACGACGTAGGCGCGCTTGCTGACGGCCTTGCGCGCGGCCTCGGCCATGCTGGGCCGCAGGGCGCTGATGAGGATGAACGGGGCGGTGTAGTTGCAGAGCTGGGTCTCCAGCAGCTCGACGGGCGAGATCTGCTCGATGGACTGGACCCAGGTGTTGGTGTCGACGACGTCGGGGACGAGCCCGCCCGCGTCGATGGCGGTCCCGTCGAGGTGCCGGGCGACGCTCGCGTTCCCGGCGACGAGCGCGAGGTCGGCGACCTTCTGCGCGTCGATGCCGGAGGACCCGGCGCCCAGCGGCAGCGCCGCGAGCCCGTCGACCGCGCCGGAGCCGAACGCGCCGATGACGTGGTGCGCGGGGAGTTCCCCGGCGGGCAGCGGCGCGGACTCGCCGTCGACGAGGGCGGCGTACGCGGACGGCAGCCGGCGGACGGTCTGGGTCGCGTTGTTGATGAGGATGTCGAGGGGCCCGGCCTCGGTCATCCGCTCGCCGAGGGCGACGACCTGGGCGGGGTCGCGCAGGTCGATGCCGACGACTTCGAGGCGGTGGATCCAGTCCCCGGAGTCGTCCATCGCCGTGAACCGGCGGATGGCGTCCTTGGGGAAGCGGGTCGTGATCGTGGTGTGCGCGCCGTCGCGCAGGAGGCGCAGCGCGATGTACATGCCGATCTTGGCCCGGCCGCCGGTGAGCAGCGCGCGCTTGCCGGTGAGGTCGGCGCGGACGTCCCGCTTGGCCCGGTTGAGGGCGGCGCAGTCGGGACAGAGCTGGTGGTAGAAGTAGTCGACCTCGACGTAGCGGGTCTTGCAGGTGTAGCAGGAGCGCGGGCGCCGCAGGACCCCGGCGATCTGTCCGGCCTCGGTGACGGAGGACGGCAGAATGCCTTCGGTCTCGTCGTCGATGCGCTGGGCGGAGCCGGTCGCGGTGGCCTCGGTGACCGTCTTGTCGTGCGCGGTCTTCGCCGCCCGGCGTTCCTGGCGGCGGCGCTGCTTGACCGTGCGGTAGATGCCGGCGGTGGCGCGGCGCACGGCGATCGCGTCGGGGTGGTCCACGTCGAGCTTGTCCAGCTCGTCCAGCACGCTGAGGCAGACGGCCAGCCGCTCGGGGTCGATCCCGGGGCCGTACGCGACTTCGCCGTCCTCTGCTGTCACCGTCATCGCGCTGTGTTCCTCGACTCGCCGTGCGGCACGCCGGTCGCGCCCGCCATCGAACGGGTGATTCTACGGACCGCCGGGGCCGTCCTCCAAACCCGTCGAGGCCGCCGTGACCAGGGTCTCCACCTCGGCGGTCAGCGCGGACGCGAGGCGGTCGAGGTCGGGGACGGCGGCGGCGTCCGCGACGAGCCCCACGTGCACCCGCCCCCGGTAGCCGGAGAGCGCCACGGCGAGGGCCTGCCCGCGGGCCAGCGGCGCGTAGGGG
>NZ_JBTYMC010000519.1:0-2746 GCF_054880855.1 Streptomyces sp. S6
AGGAGCGGCCGGCCGCGCGGGGGGCGCCGGCGCAGGGGGACGACGACGGGGGCGGCGTCCAGGGTGCCGTCGGGGTCGGCATCCAACTCGTCGGCGATGAGGGCAAGTTGCTCGCGCAGTGCGGTGATGTCGGCGTGGGCCGCGCGGAGTTCGGGGGTGTCCGGTGCCGGTTCCCCCGTGATCGCGTACATGAGCGCGTCGTCGTCCGTCATCTCACACCACCTCGTCCTCGTGCAGCCGGGTGCGCAGCGCCCTGACCGCCGTGTGCAGCCGGCTCTTCACCGTGCCCTCGGGAACGCCGAGTTCACTCGCGATCGACGCGACGGGGAGGTCGGCGTAGAAGCGGAGGATCACCACCTGGCGCTGGGGGTCGGGGAGTTGGTCGAGCCCCTGGGCAACTGCCAGGGAGAGCACGCTCGTTTCCTCGCCGGACGGCTGCGCGGACTGGCGGAGGGAGGCGAGGCGTTCACCGAGGCGTTCCTGGCGGCGCTTGGCGCGGTGCCAGTCCATCGCCAGGTTGGAGGCGACGACCGCCGCCCACGCGGAGACGTCGCGGGGTGCCTCGTACCCCTTCGCCGCGCGCTCCAGGAGCCGTAGGCGGACCTGCTGCACCCCGTCCGGCAGGTCCGCCTGCGGTACTCCGCCGAGTGCCAGGATCGCTCTGACCCGGCGTTCTTGGGCCGCGTCCAGAGGGTCGTCCTGCCCCCTCTGGATGCGGCGCGTCGATCTGCGCAGCACTGACACCCCTCCCCTTGCCGCGTTTCCCCTACGACGCGGGAGGGGTCGGAAACGTTCGGGGCGGTCGGGGTCGCTTTTCTGGGGCGTACGTCACATCGGCGCTCCCAGCACGCCACGGATTGCGGCCTCAGTGCACTGTAAGGGCAATATCTCCAGCTCAGCGGGGGTGTGACCGGAGTTCCGGTGCCGGGTCCCCGGGCGGTGTCCGGCGTCGCGGGCAAAGAATTGGACAGGCTGACCGGGGTGGGCCGCATGATGGAAACGCCCCAGACACATCAGTACAGCCACAGGGAGTCACCGTGAGGGTCGGAATCGTCGGAGCAACCGGGCAGGTCGGGACGGTCATGCGGAGGATCCTCACGGAGCGTGCCTTCCCGGTGACCGAGCTGCGGCTGTTCGCGTCGGCGCGGTCCGCGGGGTCCGAGCTGGACGGCGTGACCGTGGAGGACGCGGCGACCGCCGACTACTCCGGCCTCGACATCGTGCTGTTCTCCGCCGGGGGTTCGACGTCGAAGGCGCTGGCAGAGAAGGTCGCCTCGCAGGGGGCCGTCGTCATCGACAACTCGTCGGCGTGGCGCATGGATCCGGACGTCCCGCTGGTCGTCTCCGAGGTCAACCCGCACGCGATCGCGTCCCGGCCGAAGGGGATCATCGCGAACCCCAACTGCACGACGATGGCCGCGATGCCGGTGCTGAAGGTGCTGCACGCGGAGGCGGGTCTGGAGACCCTCGTCGCGACGACCTACCAGGCGGTGTCCGGGTCCGGTCTGTCCGGTGTCGCCGAACTCGCCGGGCAGGTGCGGAAGGTCGTCGACGACGCGGAGAAGCTGACGCACGACGGTGGCGCCGTGGACTTCCCCGCGCCCGGCGTCTACAAGCGGCCCATCGCCTTCAACGTCCTGCCTCTGGCCGGGAACCTCGTCGACGACGGGCTCGGGGAGACGGACGAGGAGAAGAAGCTGCGCAACGAGTCGCGGAAGATCCTGGAGATCCCTGAGCTGAAGGTGTCCGGGACGTGCGTCCGGGTGCCCGTCTTCACGGGGCACTCCCTCCAGCTCAACGCGAGTTTCGCGCGTCCGCTGAGCCCCGAGCGGGCGCTTGAGCTGCTGTCCACAGCGCCGGGTGTGGTCGTCACGGACATTCCGACGCCTTTGCAGGCCGCCGGGCAGGATCCGTCGTACGTGGGGCGGGTGCGGCGGGACGAGACCGTCGAGAACGGCCTCGCGCTGTTCGTGTCCAACGACAACCTGCGCAAGGGGGCCGCGCTGAACGCGGTGCAGATCGCGGAGTTGGTGGCGGAGGAGCTCAAGGGCTGAACCCGTAGGGGTCGTACGGGTCGTACGGGGGCTGGTCCTCGCGATGTACGGGGTTCAGCCCCGCCCCCGTGCCGCCACCATCGGCCCCGCCAGCAGTGCCAGCCCTCCGCCCAGCAGCAGTACGGCCGTCGTGCCGTACGCGTCGGCCGTCCGCCCTCCGGCGAACGCGCCCAGCGCGATGGCCGAGTTGAAGGTCCCCGCGAAGAGTGCCGACATCGCCTCCCTCGCGTGGGGTGTCTCGGTGGACAGCCAGGTCTGGGCGGTGACGGAGACGCCGCCGTAGAGGAGGCCCCAGAGGGCGAGGAGGGCGGTGGTGGCTCCCGGGGAGTAGGCCGTGAGAGCCAGGAGCGGCACTGTCGCGCCCAGCGCCAGGGTGATGGACAGCAGCGTCCGGCCGGGGTCGCGCGGCGCGCGGGTGCCGATGAGGAACGTGCCGGCCACCCCTGCCGCCCCGTACACCAGAAGGAGTACGCCGATCGGGCCGGCCGTGAGACCCGGTACGCGCTCCAGGACGGGGCGGACGTACGTGTACGCGGCGAAGTGGCCCGTCACGAGGAGGGCCAGGGCGAGCAGGCCGCGGTGGACGCGGGGTTCGCGCGGGACATGGCCGTCCACCACCAGCAAGCGGTTGAGATGTCGTACATCGTGCGCGACCGCACGGACGACGAGGAGGTCCGGCGGCTCGCGTACGA
>NZ_JBTYMC010000520.1:0-2740 GCF_054880855.1 Streptomyces sp. S6
CGGTGGTACCTCACACATCACACCCGACACCTCATACCCCGGCGGACCCGGGAACCAGATGAGCCGGTTTTGCCGGGACGGCAATTTTTTGCCGTCCCGGCAAGAGAGCTGACCGCGAGGGTGACGCGGGGGCGGGTGCGCATGGGGTCGGCTCCTGTCGGGGTGCGGAGCCGGACGGCTCCTGTGGACGGGTGGAGCTGGGACGCGGCACGGAATCTAGGGCTGTTTTCTCATCGCCGTCAACGTTATGCACAACATCGATCGTCCCGGAAGGTCGCTTCCGGCCCTCCCACACCTCTGTGCGCCCCCGCGTCCGGCGGCTGGGGTTCCGGAATGAGCGCCACCTTCCGCATCCTGACGCCCGGCTACGCCGGCGCACGCACCGCCGGCACCGTCAGCCTCGTACGTGACGGGGACACCGTTCTCGTGGTGGACCCCCGGCATGGTCGCCGACCGGGGGCTGATCCTCGATCCGCTGGCCGAGGAGGGGCTGAGCCCCGGTCAGGTCACGGACGTCGTGTTCAGCCACCACCACCCCGACCACGCGCTGAACGCGGCGCTGTTCCCGGCGGACGGGCTCCTCCTGTCGCCTTCGGTGCGGCTCGCCGCGACCCCGGGGCACACCGCCGAGGACATCAGCACGCTGGTGGAGACCCGGCGACGGTCTGGTCGACTTCACGCACCTGTGGTGGAGCGCCGACGGCCCCGGCCGGAAACCGACGGTCCCCAGGAGGGCCGGGCCCGGGGGCGTTGTCAGTGGCTCCCTCTACAGTGCGAAGCAGTGGATCACTGCGGGGTGCTGGGGAGGCACGTATGGGGTGGGTGTCGGCTGCGGGCGGCTACGAAGTCGCTCTGGACGGCGGCAGGGTGGTGTGCCGGAACGCGTCGGGGAAGGCGCTGAAATCGGTTCCGTCCAAGCTCAGGGACGATCCGGCGGTGGCCGGCCTGGAGCAGCTCGCGGAGTGGCTGGAGCGGCACGAACGGCAGTGCCTGGCGGACGTGGAGCGGTGGATGATCCGCTCCCTGGAGGTGCCGGTCGAGGTCCTCCTCAGCGTGTGGCCGGACCCGGCGTGGCGGTCGACGCTGCGCGATCTGGTGGTCCTGTGGGACACGGGCGAGGTGGCCGGATTCCTTCGGGACGCGGACCCCGCGCGGGGTCTCGGAGTGGTCGATCTGGACGGCGACACGGTCCGCGTCGCCCCCGGCCTGGTGCGGCTGCCGCACCCGGTCCTCCTCGAAGACCTGGAGGAGCTGCGGGAGTTCGCGGTGGAGCTGGGCGTAGAGCAGCGCGCCCCGCAGCTCTTCCGTGAGGTGTGGCACCGCCCGGCGGCACTCGACGCGCAGGCGACGGAGGTCGAGGAGTACGCAGGCGGCGTCTTCAAGCAACTGCGGTTCCTGCACGGCCGGGCCGCCCAGCTCGGCTACCGCGTGCGCGGCGGGAACGCGGTGTGCGCGGTCGTCGAGGACGGCCGGAGCGTCGAGGCCCGCGTATGGCTGGGCGACTACGACGGCTGGGCCGAGACGGAGACCGGGCCGCTGGTCTTCACGGACCCGGCGGGCCGGGTCCTGAAGCTCGGTCAGGTCGGGCCGGTGGCCTGGTCGGAGGGGATGCGGATGGCGGCGGCGCTCCACGCGGGGCGCGACATCGAGGACGAGGAGCGGGCGGCATGAGCGGGGCGGCGAAGCGGTACGACGAGAGCACGGCGGGCGCCCTGCTGGACGCGGGGGCGGTCCTCCCGGTGGGCACGACCGCCCGCGAGGACGCCGACACGCTCACCGCGCGGACGTACACCCACCCCGCGCTGGACGACCGCCCGGTCGTCCGCCTGGTGCCGGGGACGCTCGGGGAGGCCGAGGACCTCGCCCTGGACTTCCTGGGCCTGGTGCGCGGCTCCGAGGTGCCCGAGGTGGGGCAGGTGCGCCGGGAGACGCTCGGGTTCCCGGCCTGGGCGCTGGTCAACGACCCGGCGAACGGGCATCACGCGCTGGCGCTGGTGAGGGACGTCGAGCGGCTCGCCCGGCAGGCCAAGTCCCGGCCGGGCACGGCCAAGGAGGGGTTCGAGGAGCTGGGCGCCCGGCTGGGCCGCGCGGTGCCGCACTTCCTGCCGACGTTCTACGAGCAGGCCGCGCGGGTCTTCCTCCAGTACGAGAACACCACGTACGCCGCCGCGTTCTTCGGCAAGGCCCGCGAGGCGGAGCGGGTGCACGCGCTGGCGGTCGACGAGGAGCGGCAGCGGGCCGTGTTCCTGGAGTTCGCCTTCGCCGGGGCGCTCACCGTCAAGTCGCTCAAGGAGCATGTGAAGGCGCTGTCCGCGCGGCTCGCGCCCGCCCAGGCCTGGGCGCAGTTCCGGCAGTTGACGGTGGAGCGCTGCGCGGCCGGCATGCCGCCGTACGCCTCGCTGCCGCAGGACGCGCGCGGGCTGCTCAAGGCTGCCGGTCTCGACCGGATGGCCGAGGAGTGCGCCCTGGTCGCCGACCTGATCGCCTCCCCGGCGGCGGTGCGGGCCCCGGCGTCGTTCTGGAGCGCCTACCGGGGCACGCTGGTGACGCTCTGCGGACAGCGGCCCGAGGTGCGGGCGCGGCTGCTGGAGATCATGCCGGCGGGGCTCGGGGGGACGGTCGAGGACGACGAGGAGCAGGTAGTTGGTGTTGGAGTACACCCCCGGCGTACTGCCCGGGGTGCCGACGGCAGGTGCGGTGACCCCCATCTCGATCAGTTCAGTGGGGTGAAACCGCGTGA
>NZ_JBTYMC010000521.1:0-2720 GCF_054880855.1 Streptomyces sp. S6
GCCCCCGGCGGAGGCGGAGGCGTACCCGCGCCCGCACCCCTCCGGCGCGGAGGCGGCGCCGCCCGACTGGTCGCGGCATCGGCGATGTCCCCGGCATGCGGAGGAAGCGGCTGTGAAGTCCCGCCAGGAGCAGCGGGGTTGACAGCGTCGGCACCCGACCCTCCGGCCGTGCCGGGCAAGTTGGGCGAACCCGAACCCTGCCCCTCGCCGGGAATCGCCGCGTTGGGCACGCCGGGCGCCGTAACGCCCCCCGGTCCAGCCGAGTTGGCCCCGCCGGAACCACCAGCAGCCCCGGGATACCCGTACGAAGGAGCCCCGCCAGGCCCCCCAGCGGGACCCCCGGCAGGCGCCCCGTCCAACGCCGGCGAGACCGCCGTGGGCGGCAACTGGCTCCCCCCGGACATCAACGCGGTCGGCGCATCGGCCCCGGCCCCGGGCCCCCGACCCCGCTCCGCGTCACTCAAGGGCGGGGCGAACACGGTCGCGGGCAGCGGAACGGACCGGTCCTCGCCGCCGTCCCCGTTCGTGTCGGTCCCGGCCCAGGGTGTCGCCCCGGCGGGAACGGCCGGAGCGGCAGCGGGAGTTGAAGCCCCCGGCCCACCGGGAACACCCGAGGCACCCGAAGCCGCAGCACCGGCACCGGCACCGGGAACCGACGCCGCCTCTCCAACACCCGCACCAGGAACCGGAGTCACCCCGGCCCCGGCACCCCCGGCACCGGAACTCCCCTCGCCGATCCCCAACTTGTCGGCGGCGTCCTGCAACCACTCCGGCGGCGTCAGCAGGAACGACGTCTGGTTCAGATCGACCCGCGCCGCAGCCGGCACCGCGTCCGCGACCCCCGCCGTCTCACCCCCGTACCGCTCCTCGTACCGGCGGATCACCTCGCCCACCGGCAGGGCGGGCCACAGCGTCGCCTCCCCGCTGTCCCGGGCGATGACGAGCCGCTGGGAGCCGCCGTCACCGCGCGGCCCGTCCGCCCGGTCCTCGGCCCAGACGACGAACCCGAGGCCGAACTCCCGTACCCGCACCTCGCGTTGCTGATAGCCGGGCACGTCCCCGTTGACCCACTCCTCCGCGCGCTCCTGCGCCTGCGCGAACGTCACCATGTGCGGATCACTCCCCAGCAACCGGAACGACGCGGGCGAAGCCGCCGTCCACCATCAGGTTGGCCACCGTCTCCAACTCCGGCGGATCACCGGCGAGTCGGGACAGGAACGCGTCGAAATCGTCACCGCAGGGCAGCAGCAGCCGTGCCACGCGGTCGGCCGGCGCCAGCGTGGGATCGGCGTCGCGGACGTCGTCGTACGCGCAGAACCAGACCGAACCGATCCGGTCGCCCTTCACCTTGACGGCGATCAGACCGCCCTGGACGAAGCCGACTCCCAAGTAGTCCTTGGTGAGATGGTCGCGCAGGCACTTGTTGACGTAGACGAGGTCGTTGACGGCGGCCTCGTCACGGACCGTGAAGAACGGCTGGTCGACGAGGATGCCCAACTCGGCGTCCAGCGCGGCCCCGACGGGTGCGCAGCCGCCCGCCGCCTTGAGGAACGTGCGGTAGGCGCCCGGCAGTCGGTAGCCGAGGTCCTCCTCGACGCCCAGCACCTGCGACTCGGTCACCGCGACGCCCGACTTCGGCAGCCGGAAGTGGGTGGGCCGGGTCTCCTGGAGAGGGCGGGTGCCCCGCTTCGCGTGGTCGACGCGGGCCGTCGCGACCCCGCCGTGGTGGCGCAGCAGCGCCTTCACGTCCACCGGTATCAGTTCGAGGCGGCGCGTCCCGGCGACGTGGTGCCAGGTCCAGCCGTGCGGGGTCGCGACCTGCGAGACGGTGTCCCACAACCGGTGCCCGGAGGCGGCCAGCGCGGCGTTCGCCGACACGTAGTCCGTGAGGCGTAGTTCGTCGACCCCGAACCCCTCCGGGGGATCGGCGATCTCGGCCACCGCGCGTGCGTACGGCGAGAAGTCGGGATAGCCGCGCTCGTCGATCCGTACCCCTCTGGGGTGACGTCCGGCCCGGACCGGGTCCGGAAAGTGCACGACCTGCCCGGCGTATGCCGCGTTCGGCGGCGCGGTCTGCCCGAGCCGACCTGTCGTCATGGCGGTTGCCCCCTGCGGCGCTCTGTACGGCACCCGTCGGCGGTTCCGCTTTCCGGCCCCGTCCGACACGCCCCGTATCCGACTGTCTCCACCGCTTTCCGGCACACGTCCGTCGCGCGCCCACGGTGCCGACAGCCTATGCGGTACGGCAGGACCGGTCACCGGCGCTCCGTTTCCGGCCCCCGTCGGCCCGTGACCTGCCGTCACCCTCTGGTGACAGCCCGCCCCGCCTCTGGCGTGTCGCCACGCCCCAGCTTCCGCACAGGGCACGCCATTTGGCACCCTGTGTCCTCCGGGGGGATGCCCGGGGAGGGAAAGACGATCATGAACGCGACGCAGACAGGACCTCACGGCACGGAACGCTCCGCCGCCGACGCCGCTCACACAGCGTCACCCGGCACCCACAGACCACCCCACGCGTCCCAGGTCCCACAGCTCCCCAGAACGGACGGCGCCCCCGGCGACCACCCTCCGAACGGCGACCCCTACGGGGGTGACCCTCACGGGGGTACCCCCTACGGGACCGGCCCTTACGGGAACGCCCCCAGGGCGAGCGCCGACCCCGGGGCGGGCGCGGACCCCCGCCCCGGCGGCGACCCCCGCATCGGCTGGTCCGCCGACAC
>NZ_JBTYMC010000522.1:0-2706 GCF_054880855.1 Streptomyces sp. S6
CGTCCGGGACCGCAGGGCGCTGTGGGCGGCCCGCTGGCGCCGGGCGAGGATCCCTCGGCGCGGGCCGGTGAGGTGGCCGTCGCGTACGTGCTGGCGGTCTGGCAGGAGCTGACGGACACGGCCTGGGACTTCGGTATCGCTCCGGACGACGCGCTCACGCCCCGGCGGGCGGCCGAGCGCATCGTCCGCCTCGGTGAGCTGGAGGAGGCCGCGGCGGACTCGGTGCACCGGGTGGCGGGCGCGGTGGAGCAGGTCCTCTTCGCCCCCCGCCCGCACGCCGAGCCGGGTCTGGCCGACGCGGTCCACACCGTCCGCTCCGCCTTCCGGGCCCGCGCCACCTGGCCGACCCGCCTGCGCGCCGTCGTCGCCCCCCGTTCCGCCGTCCGAGCGGTCTGGGACCTGATGGACCGCTGGACGACGGCCAGGGCGTCGTGGGCGACCCGCTGGAGCACACTCCTCCAGCGAGCGCCCTGGCCCCATCGGGGGCAGGAGAGCTAGAGCGGCAAAGAGGGCCGGCGTCCGGTGTCAGAACACCGGGCGCCGGCCCTCTCCGTCTGCGTGCCCCGGTCTCCGTGTGACACGAAAGAGGGAGGGGGCGGTGGGGCATACGGCTGAGGGGACCCGCCCGGGTGGGGGGTCCCCTCACGTGATGTCAGGAGTCGCAGGGCGCTACGAGGGCCGGTTCACTGCCCCTGCTGCTCATCGCGCCGCCGCTGCCAGCGCTGCTCGATGCGGTCCATGACGGAACGCCTCGACCGGGGCTGATGCCGCCCTTGGGCACCTCCGCCGGTGGGCTGCTCACCCGGCTTGGGCGCCTTGCGCCAGCCGGTCACGGCGAGCACGGCGCATCCCAGCATGACGAGGAACCCGACCACGCTGAGCCAGACCTGCTGGGCGACCATACCGGCCATGAGGAGCGCGATACCTACGAGGAAGCCGGCGATCGCCTGGTAGACCCGTCGCCGGGTGTACGTCCGCAGCCCGCTTCCCTCAAGCGCTGTCGCGAACTTGGGGTCTTCGGCGTACAGCGCTCGCTCCATCTGCTCAAGCATTCGCTGCTCGTGCTCCGAGAGCGGCACGGCGTCCTCCTCATCGTGCAGTCGCCGGGGCGACCCGGGGGTCCCTTCAGGATAGGCAGGGAATCGCCCCCGTGAAACCCGCCCCTCTACGCCAATTGGCCAACCGGACCCCGTCAAGAGCGTCCCGGCTCGCTGAGGCTTCCATTCCCCAACGGCCGACCCGTCATGCCGGACGGTCTCCCTCGATCATACGGCTCACAACGCGGTAACGGAGGGCCTGTGGCGTACTCCATCCTGGCCGGGACCATGATCAAGCCAGGGTAAAGCCCGCCGCTCGGAACGGGTCAGCCGGCCGGGGTCTCGCCGAGGACGTGGAGCTGGGTGGCCACCGCGTGGAAGGACGGCAGTTCGGCCGCCGCCTCCTCCAGCTTCAGGAGGGCCTCCAGGGCGCCGGGCTCGGTGTCGACGAGGACACCGGGGACGAGGTCGGCGAAGATCCGCACACCGTGCACGGCGCCGACGGCCAGGCCCGCGCCCTCCGCCAGCCCGGTGAGCTGTTCGGCGGTGAAGCGCCGGGGGACGGGGTCGCCCGTGCCCCAGCGGCCGTCGGGGTCGGTGAGGGCGTGCCGGGCCTCCTTGAAGTGCCCGGCCAGCGCCCGCGCGAGGACGGCTCCGCCGAGGCCGGCCGCGAGGAGGCTGAGGACGCCCTCGGGGCGCAGCGCGGCGACGGCGTTGCGGATGCCGTCGGCCGGGTCGTCGACGTACTCCAGGACGCCGTGGCACAGGACGGCGTCGTACGCGGCCCGCTCCACCACGTCGAACAGCCCGCCCGCGTCCCCCTGCACGCCCCGCACCCGGTCCGCGACGCCGGCCTCCGCCGCGCGGCGCTCCAGGGCGAACAGGGCGTTGGGGCTGGGGTCGACGACGGTCACCCGGTGTCCGAGGCGGGCCAGCGGCACCGCGAAGTTCCCGCTGCCGCCCCCGGCGTCCAGGACGTCGAGGCTGTCGCGCCCGCTGCCCTTGACGCGGCGCTCCAGCGCCTCCTGGAGCACCTCCCACACCACGGCCGTCCGCAGCGACGAACGCGGCCTCGCCGGGTCGGTCCCCAGCGCACCGGTCTGCGGACGGTCCTTCGGGACGGGCGAGAGCAACGGATCCGACACGACAACTCACTCCTCGACGCGGCCCGCCACTTCCCGACGGAACAATCGGACGCCCCTGCGACCGGCGTCCCCGGGGCAGCGGCTTTCCTGCACAGCCACCCTATTGCCTCGGAAGGGGACTCCCCCGCTGCGGGCGCCCGCGCCCGCTCACCCCGCGTGCGGGAAGTCCCGGTCCCTCTCCCTCCCCTCGGGCTGGCGGGGCAGGACGGGCTGGAGGGAGAGGAGCCGTTCGACGAGGCGGACGAACATCTCGACGTCGCGTATCAGGTCGTCGGCGTCGCGGGGGGTGGCGGCGCCCTGGATGCCGGCCTCGGCGCGGGCGCGGCGAGGGGCACCCGCGGCGAAGTGGGCGCCCCATTCGGTGAGTTCGGGGGCGACTTCGGGGAGGAGTTCCCAGGCGCTGCGGATGCGTGCGCGGCGCCGGGGGGTGAGGTCGGGGCGGGCGCGGGCCGCGCAGATGTCGGAGGTGCGGGTACTACGGGTACTACGGGTACTACGGGTACGACGCCGACTGCGTCCGCCAC
>NZ_JBTYMC010000523.1:0-2677 GCF_054880855.1 Streptomyces sp. S6
GACGATCCGGGCGGCCAGCCGCCGGTCGCCGCGCAGGGCGAGCTGGTCGTCGCCGTCGGCCAGCAGGGCCCGGCCGCACTCCTTCGCCCAGTCGGGGTGGGAGCCGTCCACGTCGACGAGCCGGGGCCGCAGTTCGGGGTGCTCGCGTTGCAGCACCCGGCCGTAGCCCCAGTACAGGGCGGCGCCCGGATCGGGTGTGTCGGTCGCCGTGACGCTCTGGGCCCGGTCGGTGAGGACGGTGAGCCGGGGCAGCGAGGGCAGTGCCGCGCAGACCCGGACCACGGCGCTCAGGTGGGCGAGTCCGCGCTGCTGCGCGTCGGGGCCGACACAGGCGCGCGGCGCGAGGAAGACGACGCCGTCGACGTGGCCCGTGAGGGAGTCCTCCGGCCGGGTGAGGTCGGCCACCGGGGTGACCTCGGCGCCGGCCGCGCGCAGGGCGTCGGCCAGGTCCTGGGTGCCGCCCGTGCCGCACACGACCCAGTGGCCGGCCGCGGCCCGGTCGGTGGTGTCGGCCCGCGCGTCGGTGACGTCGGTCCAGTGGACGCGGTGCAGCCGGTCGGTGTCCGCGACTCGGCCGTCCGAGGTGGGCAGAGACCGCAGGACCAGGCCCTCCGTCACCAGCAGCAAACGCCGGTCGGCGGTGAAGAGCCGGACGTCGACGGTGCCGTCCGGGCGGCGCAGGACGTGGGAGTGGAGCGCGGTGACGGGTTCGCCGTCGGTGGGCAGCACGTGGACGGCTCGTACGGCGGTCGGCATCAGCGCCTCGGCGCCGTCGTCGAGCAGCAGGGCGACCTGGAGGGCCCCGTCCCACAGCGCGGGGTGCGGGACGTGGGGGCGCAGGCCGGCCCAGAGTTCCTCCGGGAGCCGGATCTCGCCGAGGGCCTCGTCGCCGGACGGGTGGCGACGCAGGGCGCGCACCGTCCGGAACGCCGGGCCGTAGACCTGGCCTCGGGCGGCGCAGCGGCGGTAGAACTCCTCGGGGTCCTCGGCCGGGACGTCGCCGGCCCAGCCGGGGAGGTCGAAGGCGGGCGGGGTGTCCGCGGCGGATGCGGCGTCGGCGGTCGCAACGACGTCCCACTCGGTGGCGCCGGGCGTCAGGGACAGCAGCCGGAACGTGCCGGGGCCGCCGGGGGTGTCCTGCCACTCGGTGGTGAAGCGGACCGGTTCCGTACCGATGGTCACCTCCTTGCGGAAGGCGACGTCGACGAGCCGGCCGGGCGCGGTGCCCGTGCGGCTGTGCGCGGTGTGCAGGGCCATGGCGAGCATGCCGGTGCCCGGGAGCAGCGCGGTGTCGTACAGCTTGTGGTCGGTGAGCCAGGGCTGGGTGAGGGGGGACAGTTCGAGGGTGCCGTGCCAGACGCCGGGGCGGCCGGGGGCGGGGGTGAGGGGTGCCTCGAAGCCTTGCGCGGCGTCGCCGGTGCGGCGGTTGTCGGCGGGCCAGAAGCTCTCGCGCTCCAGGGGGTAGGCGGGCACCGGGAAGCGGCCGTCGCGGGGCAGGGTGCCGAAGGGCTCCAGGCCGGTGACGTAGGCGCGGGCGAAGGCGTCGGCGACATCGCGGGTGCCGCCGTGGCCCCGGCGCAGGGTGGTGAGCAGGCCGAGGGGTTCCTCGCGGGCGGCTGCCTGCTGTTCGAGCGCCGGGTGCAGGACGGGGTGCGGGCTGATCTCCACGACGTGGGTGACGCCGCTGTCGAAGAGGGCGTCCATGGCGGCGACGAACTCGATGGGTTCGCACAGGTTGCGGACCCAGTAGGCGGGGCCCAGGGTGTCGCCGTCGACGACGCGGGCCTCGACGGTCGACATGAGGGGGATGTCGCCCTCGGCCGGCCGGATCGGGGCGAGCGCGGTCAGGAGGTCCTCGCTCAGGACGCCCATGCCGGCGCTGTGGGAGGCGTAGTCGATGCCGACCAGGGCGCAGTACGTGCCCTCGGCCTCCAGGAGTTCCTTCAGCGCGAGGATGTACTCGCGGTCCCCGGACAGGACGCAGGAGTGCGGGCCGTTGTGCGCGGCGAAGGAGACGAGGTCCTCGAACCCTTCCAGGGCGCGTACGGCGGCGTCGCGGTCGAGGTCGACGGCGAGCATGAGTCCCCGGCCGGACACCCGGCCGGCGATCAGCGCGCCGCGCCGGGCGAGGACGAGGGCGGCGTCGTCGAGGGACAGGGCGCCCGCGAAGGTGGCGGCGGTGAGCTCGCCCTGGCTGGTGCCGAGCACGACGTCGGGGGTGATGCCGGCGGCCCGCCACAGTTCGGCCAGGCCCAGGGACATCGCCCACAGTGCGGGCTGGAGCACGTCGGTGCGGGTGGTCCAGGTGTGCGCGATCCCTCCTTGGCCCGCGATGTCGCCGGGGGCGAACACGTCGGTCAGGTCCCAGTCGACGTGCGGGGCGAGGGCCTTGGCGCAGCGGTCGACGACCGAGGCGAACAGGGCGCTGTCGCGGTAGAGGGCCACGCCCATCTCCCGCCACTGCGAGCCCTGGCCGGGGAAGACGAAGGCGGTGCGGCCTCGCGGCAGGGAGCGTCCGGTGATCACGGTGGTGTCCGGGGCGGCGGGGTCGTCGAGGGCGGCGAGACCGGCGTCGGCCTCGCTGCGGTCCGCAGCGACGAAGGCGGCCCGCTCCGGGAAGTGGTCGCGGCGCCAGGCGAGTGTGCCGGCCACCTCGGCGACGTCGCTCTCGCCGAAG
>NZ_JBTYMC010000524.1:0-2667 GCF_054880855.1 Streptomyces sp. S6
GGGTGGGGTGAGGGGGGGCTTGGGGGCGGGGGTGGTGCGGGTTGGTGGGGGCTGAGGGGTGGGTGCGGGTGGGTGGGTGGCTGGGGTGGGGGCGTTTCGCTTGCCCGCGCTTGCGGGGTGCCTCCCCCAAGCTCTTCGAGCAGGGGGGACCCCCAGCCCACCCGTGCCGCCCCGTGGGGGTACCTCGCAGGCCTTTGAGGCACTGAGGGAGGTACGACTTGCCCGCAGCTTGGGCGGAGGGGGAGAGGTGGCTGCGGGTGGGCGCAACTATGCGAGGTGGGGGTGTTCGGAGTGGGGGGCGGAGGTTGTTCTTGGCTGGTTGAGGGTGGATACAGTCTCAAATCCGGGGAGTTTTGCGGTATATGTCCGGTCCCGTAGAGGCTGACCAGGACTTTTCCGCTGTTCTCGCTGACTCAGGCGGAGTTGGCCGCTAGTCTCCGACGGAGAGTGAACGGGCAAGCGTGTTGCTCGTGGCTCGTCAGGTGTGGGGCGACTAGGTTCCTCACCGGTCCGTATCCGACAGTTCGACATCCGAGGTGACGTAGGCGTGGCTCTTCCGCCCCTTACCCCCGAACAGCGCGCAGCCGCGCTCGAAAAGGCCGCCGCGGCTCGCCGGGAGCGGGCCGAGGTCAAGAATCGACTCAAGCACTCCGGCGCCTCCCTGCACGAGGTCATCAAGCAGGGCCAGGAGAACGACGTCATCGGCAAGATGAAGGTCTCGGCGCTTCTGGAGTCCCTGCCGGGCGTGGGCAAGGTCCGCGCCAAGCAGATCATGGAGCGACTCGGCATCTCCGAGAGCCGCCGTGTACGCGGCCTCGGCTCCAACCAGATCGCTTCCCTGGAGCGTGAGTTCGGCAGCACCGGTTCCTGATCCCGGCGCCGCCGGGCAGGGCGTCCCGGGCACTCCGGGATTGCTGGAATAATCGCTGCATGGCTGCAACATTCCGGGGGACGACCCCCGAGCCCCCGGACGTACGTCCGCGGCTGACCGTGCTCTCCGGCCCCTCAGGGGTCGGCAAGAGCACGGTCGTCGCTCATATGCGCAAGGCCCACCCGGAGGTGTGGCTGTCGGTGTCGGCGACGACCCGTAAGCCCCGCCCGGGTGAGAAGAACGGCGTCCACTACTTCTTCGTCGGCGACGACGAGATGGACAAGCTGATCGCCAACGGCGAACTGCTGGAGTGGGCCGAGTTCGCCGGCAACCGCTACGGCACGCCCCGCGCGGCCGTGCTGGAGCGGCTGGAGAACGGCGAGCCGGTGCTCCTGGAGATCGACCTCCAGGGTGCCCGGCAGGTCCGCGAGTCCATGGCGGACGCCCAGCTCGTGTTCCTCGCCCCGCCCTCCTGGGAGGAGCTGGTGCGCAGGCTCACCGGCCGTGGCACCGAGGCGCCCGACGTGATCGAGCGCCGGCTCGACGCCGCCAAGATCGAACTCGCGGCCGAGCCCGAGTTCGACGAGACGCTGGTCAACACCTCTGTCGAGGATGTGGCGCGTGAGCTGCTAGCCTTGATGGATGTGGTGTGACCGTTATGGTCACCAGCGCCTTTTGAGCAACACAGTCTGAGATTCTTTCCCATCCACGGAAGGTAGAGCGTGTCCTCTTCCATCTCTGCGCCCGAGGGCATCATCAACCCTCCGATCGACGAGCTCCTCGAAGCCACGGACTCGAAGTACAGCCTCGTGATCTACGCGGCCAAGCGCGCCCGTCAGATCAACGCGTACTACTCGCAGCTCGGTGAGGGCCTCCTGGAGTACGTCGGTCCGCTCGTCGACACGCACGTCCACGAGAAGCCGCTGTCGATCGCGCTGCGCGAGATCAACGCCGGTCTGCTGACGTCCGAGGCGGTTCCGGACCCGGCGTAAGTACGACAGTCGGTTCGCAGCCGACTTATCCACAGGCCCGGCAAGCAGCTTGCCGGGCCTGTGGTGTGTCATGGGGTCGTACGGATTTCCGGGATCGGCTCGGAACGGCTCGGATGGGATCGGGGAGTGTGACGGTGGAGAAGCCCAAGGTCGTCCTGGGGGTCAGCGGTGGCATCGCCGCGTACAAGGCGTGCGAACTGCTGCGCAGACTGACCGAGTCGGGGCACGACGTCCGGGTCGTCCCCACCGCCTCCGCACTGCACTTCGTCGGCGCCCCGACCTGGTCCGCCCTCTCCGGTCACCCGGTCTCGACGGAGGTCTGGGACGACGTCCACGAGGTGCCGCACGTGCGGATCGGCCAGGGCGCGGACCTCGTCGTCGTCGCCCCCGCGACTGCGGACATGCTCGCCAAGGCGGCCCACGGACTTGCGGACGACCTCCTCACCAACACCCTCCTGACCGCCCGCTGCCCCGTCGTCTTCGCCCCCGCGATGCACACCGAGATGTGGGAGCACCCGGCCACGCGGGAGAACGTGGCGACACTGCGCCGGCGCGGAGCCGTCGTGATCGAACCCGCCGTCGGCCGCCTCACCGGCGTCGACACCGGCAAGGGCCGCCTCCCCGACCCGGCGGAGATCTTCGAGGTCTGCCGAAGGGTCCTCGCGCGCGGCGTCCGCGAACCCGACCTCGCCGGGCGGCACGTCGTCGTCAGCGCGGGCGGCACCCGCGAACCCCTCGACCCCGTCCGCTTCCTCGGCAACCGCTCCTCCGGCAAACAGGGCTACGCCCTCGCGCGGACGGCGG
>NZ_JBTYMC010000525.1:0-2666 GCF_054880855.1 Streptomyces sp. S6
GGGTGTCCAGGCGGGACCGGCCGGGCGCGGGGCCCGGACCAGGCGCCGGACCAGTGGGCCGGTGGCGCGCAGGGCCCATTCCTGTTCGTCGCCGGGGTTCGCGAGGACGGCGGCGAGGAGGCTCGCGGTGCCCGTGTCGAGGTCGGCGGGCAGGTCGACGAGTCCGCCCCAGCCGGCGGCCCACTCCAGCCCGACGACCCGCCCGAGCCCCCACACCTGGGCCTGCTCGGGCGAGGCGCCCTCGGTGTCGGCGGTGGAGACCGCGCCCTGGGTGAGGGCCCACAGGGGGGCGTCGACGCCGAGGCCGTGCAGGGTCTGGACGGTGGTGAGGGTGGGGACGGCGGCGAGGAGGGACACGATCCCCGTCACGTCGGCGAGCAGCGCGGCATCGGCGTCGCCCAGGCGCGTCAGGCGCAGGGTCGCGGCGGCGCCGTGGGCCGTCAGTGCCTCGGCGGTCCAGTCGGCGGCGGGGTTGTCCTCGGGGGCGAGGAGGAGCCAAGTGCCGGTGAGGGGGGCGGGGTCGAGGTGTGCGGGTTTCCAGGTGACGGTGTAGCGCAGGGTGTCCGTGGCCGCGCGGTCACGGGTGCGGGTGCGCCAGGTCGCCAGGGCGCGGACGGTCGCGTCGAGGCCGTCGTCGTGCGGGACGCCGAGCTGCCGGGCGACGTCCTCGGTGTCGCCCCGGTCCACGGCCTGCCACAGGTGCGCGGTCGCCGGGTCCTCGGCCCTGGTCGGGGTGGGGCGGTCGAGCCAGTGGCGGGTGCGGTGGAAGGCGTGGGTGGGCAGGTCGGTGCGGCGGGCGCCGGTGCCGGCGAGGAGGGCGGTGAAGTCGACGGGGGCGCCGTGGGCGTGGGCCTCGGCGAGGGCCTCCGTGAAGCGGCGGGGGCCGTCGGTGTCCCGGCGCAGGGTGCCGGTGACGGCGGCGGTCGCCTCGGCGTCGTCCAGGGTGTCCTGGAGGGCGTGGGTGAGGACCGGGTGGGGGCTTACCTCGATGAAGAGGGTGTGGCCGTCGGCGAGGAGGGCTCGGGTGGTCTCCTCGAAGCGGACGGTGTGGCGCAGGTTGCGGTACCAGTGGCCGGCGTCGAGGCGGGTGGTGTCGAGGCGCTCCGCGGTGACGGTGGAGTAGAACGCGCTCGTGCCCTGGCGGGGGGTCAACGGGGCGAGGAGGGTGCGGAGTTCGGTCTCGACGGCGGTGACGTGCGCGGAGTGCGAGGCGTAGTCCACGGCGACGCGGCGGGCGCGGACCCCGTCGCGTTCGCAGGCGGCGAGGAGTTCGTCAAGGGCGTCGTCGTCACCGGCGACGACGGTCGCGGCGGGGCCGTTGAGGGCGGCGACGTCGATGCGGCCGGGCCAGTTCGCGAGCCGGGTGCGGACGGCGGCGCCGGGTTCGGCGACGGAGACCATGCCGCCGCGTCCGGAGAGCGCGGTCAGGGTGCGTGAGCGCAGGGCGGCGACCCGGGCGCCGTCCTCCAGGGAGAGCGCTCCGGCGACGACGGCTGCGGCGACCTCGCCCTGGGAGTGGCCGACGACGGCGTCGGGGCGGACTCCGCAGGCGGCCCACAGTTCGGCGAGGGAGACCATCACGGCCCACAGGACGGGCTGGACGACGTCGACGCGGGTGAGCCGCTCGGCGGCGTCCTCGGCGCGCAGAACCTCGGTGAGACGCCAGTCGACGAAGGGCGCGAGGGCTTCCTCGCAGGCGGTCATGCGGGCGGCGAAGACCGGGGAGGCGTCGAGGAGGTCGACAGCCATTCCGGCCCACTGGGAACCCTGGCCGGGGAAGACGAGGACCGTGCGGGCCGGGCCGGTCGGGGCTGTGCCGGTGACGGTTCCGGCGGGGGCGGTGCCGGTGGCGAGCCCCTCAAGCAGCGGGGTCAGGGCTTCCCGGTCGGGGGCGAGGGCGACGGCGCGGTGCGGGAGGTGGGCGCGGGCGGTGGTGAGGGTCCAGGCGAGGTCGGCGGCGGTCGCGTCGGTGACGTCCAGGTGACGGCGCAGGGCGTCGGCCTGGGCGGGGAGGGCGGCCGGGGTGCGGGCGCTGAGGGGGAACGGCAGGAGGGGCGGGTGGGTGAGGACGGGGGTGGTGGGGGCGGGCTGGACCGTCGTTTCGGCGGGGGCCTGTTCGACGATGACGTGGGCGTTGGTACCGCTGATGCCGAACGAGGAGACGCCTGCGCGGCGGGGGCGGTCGCGCTCCGGCCAGGGTCGGGCCTCGGTGAGGAGCTGGACGCCGCCGGAGGTCCAGTCGACCTCTGCGGTGGGTTCGTCGGCGTGCAGCGTGCGGGGCAGCAGGCCCTCCCGCATCGCGAGGACGGTCTTGATGACCCCGGCGACCCCGGCGGCGGCCTGGGTGTGACCGATGTTCGACTTCAACGAGCCGAGGTACAGCGGGTGTTCGCGCCGCTGCCCGTAGACGGCGTGCAGCGCCTCGGCCTCGATGGGGTCCCCCAGGCGGGTGCCGGTGCCGTGTGCCTCGACGAGGTCGACGTCCGCCGGTTCGAGCCCGGCGTCGGCGAGGGCGGCCCGCAGGACGCGTTCCTGGGCGGGGCCGCTGGGGGCGCTGAGCCCGTTGGAGGCGCCGTCCTGGTTGACGGCCGTGCCGCGCACGACCGCCAGCACGGGGTGCCCGAGGCGGCGGGCGTCGGAGAGGCGCTCGACGAGGATCAGGGCGG
>NZ_JBTYMC010000526.1:0-2659 GCF_054880855.1 Streptomyces sp. S6
GTCCTCGCCGCGCTCCCCCAGGGCACCCACCCGCAGCAGGCGCTGCACGACGGCATCGTCGCCGCCGCGCGCGCGGTGAACGCGCTGGCCGACGAGGACGGCGGGGCCCGCGAGCACTCCCCGCACCAGAACGCCCCGGCCTGCACGATCGTCGGGACGGTCGTGACGAGCGGGCTGCTGGTCGTCGGGTGGGTCGGCGACAGCCGCGCCTACTGGGTGCCGGACGACCGTTCGACACCGGCCGCCCGGCTCACCGAGGACGACTCGTGGGCCGCGCAGATGGTGTCCGCCGGTCTGATGAGCGAGGCCGAGGCGTACGCCGACGAGCGGGCCCACGCGATCACCGGCTGGCTCGGCGCGGACGCGTACGAACTGGAGCCGCACACCGCGTCGTTCAAACCGGACCGGCCCGGTGTGGTCGTCGTCTGCACGGACGGGCTGTGGAACTACGCGGAGGCCGCCGAGGAGATGGCCCGGGTGCTGCCACCGGACGCGGCGCCGCGTCCGCTGCACAGCGCCCGGGTGCTGGTGGGCCACGCGCTGGACGGCGGGGGCCACGACAACGTAACAGTGGCCGTCGTACCGTTCCCCGCACCGGCGGCGGGGGCAGGATCGCTCTGAGGCGGGTACCCGGTGGGGGCCGGGGTCTGTCGTCACATTCCCGTCGTCCGCCCGGAGGGCGGGCCGGGAGGGGTCTGGTGCGTGCAGCTGCAAGGCGGAGGAGGGCGTCGACGCGGCGCGTCGGCAACCGACGACAACGCCGCAGATGCGCGTGCCAGACCCCTCCCGGCAGGCGGGAATGTGACGACAGGCCCCGGGGCCGTCTCGGTCACGTGCTGTTCTCACAGGGGGAATTGAACGGAAATGGCTAACTTCTCCAAGTCGAGCGTGCCGCAGTTCGCGGTGGACGTCTATCAGAACGAGTACCTGCCCGAGGGCGGGCGCGAGGTGAACGCGATCGTCACGGTCACCTCGACCGGCGGCGGCACCGTCGGCAGCGCGGTCGCCTCGCCGCACCTCTACTCGCCGGCGCAGGGGCCGTCCGCCGCCGTCGTCGTCATGGTCGACTGCTCGGGGTCGATGGACTACCCGCCGGCGAAGATGCGCGGCGCCCGGGAGGCGACGGCGGCGGCGATCGACGCGGTGCGTGACGGCGTCCACTTCGCGGTGGTCGCGGGGACGCACGTCGCCAAGGAGGTCTACCCGGGCGTCGGCCGGCTCGCCGTCGCCGACGCGACCACCCGCGAGCAGGCCAAGCAGGCGCTGCGCAAGCTCAGCGCGGGTGGCGGGACGGCGATCGGGACCTGGCTGCGGCTCGCGGAACGGCTGCTGTCCTCGGCGGACGTCGCGATCCGGCACGGCATCGTGCTGACCGACGGACGCAACGAGCACGAGGAGCCCGAGGCGCTGAAGGCGACGCTGGAGCACTGCGCGGGCCGCTTCACGTGCGACGCCCGAGGGGTCGGCACCGACTGGGAAGTGAAAGAAGTCACAGGCATCGCCTCGGCGTTGCTCGGCACCGCGGACATCGTCGCCGATCCGGCCGGACTCGCCGCGGACTTCACCGGCATGATGGAGACGGCGATGGGCAAGGAGGTCGCGGACGTCACGCTGCGGCTGTGGACGCCGGTCGGCACGACCGTGAAGTTCGTCAAGCAAGTCGCGCCGACCGTCGAGGAGTTGACGTCCCGGCGGACCGAGTCCGGTCCCCGGTCCGGGGATTACCCGACCGGATCCTGGGGAGACGAGTCCCGGGACTACCACGTCTGCGTCGAGGTGCCGAGCGCCGGACTCGGCCAGGAGATGCTGGCGGCGCGGGTCTCCCTCGTCGTCCCGCAGCCGGACGGCAGCGCGCAGTCCCTCGGCGCCCAGGGGCTGGTGAAGGCGGTGTGGACCGACGACATGACGGCCTCCACCTCCATCAACCCCCAGGTCGCCCACTACACGGGACAGGCCGAACTGGCCCAAGTCATCCAACAAGGGCTCGACTTGCGCAAAGTGGGCGATATGGATGGAGCAACGGCCAAACTGGGGCGGGCCGTCCAGCTCGCGAGTGTCTCCGGGAACGCGGATACTGCGAAACTGCTTGCGAAGGTGGTGGACGTGGTCGATGCCACGACAGGTACTGTGCGGTTGAAGGCGAAGGTCGCGGAGGCGGACGAGATGACTCTCGAAACGCGGTCCACAAAGACTGTTCGTGTAAAGAAGTGACGTAGAGCGACTCACCGAGACACGTGAGGAAAGGGGGACGCGCCGACATGCCGACCTGCCCGAACGGACACCAGTCGGGTTCCGACGACTGGTGCGAGGTCTGCGGTCACCGCATGGCCGGTGCCGTACCTCCTCCCCCGCCGCCGCCCCCGCCGACCAGCGGCTACGGCTTCCCGCCGCCGCCCGGCCGCCCCGGCGCCGACCCCGAACTCTGCCCGCAGTGCCGCACGCCCCGCGAAGGGGGTGCGCCGTTCTGCGAGGAGTGCCGGTGGAACTTCCTGACGAACACGGCGACGTCGTACACACCTACCGCTCCGCGGCCGTCGCAGGGGGGTGGGTTCGGGGGGCCCGGAGGCTCGGGTGGACCTGGCGGTCCCGGTGCTCCTGGCGGTCCCGGGGGCCCCAGCGGTTTCGGCGCACCCGGCGGTCCCGGGGGCTTCGGCGGTCC
>NZ_JBTYMC010000527.1:0-2617 GCF_054880855.1 Streptomyces sp. S6
TGTCAACGGCCACTGAGATGCCCAGGTGGGCGGCCGGTGGTTGTCCAGGCTGGTGGCCATCAGAAATCCATGCGTGTGGCCAGCGGTGTTCCTGGGGTGGGTCAGTTCAAGGGGACCACTCCCTTCCCTGCGAGGGCCTCGGCGAGGCGGTGCGAGTCGCCGGAGGTGGTCACGAGGTGAGCGTGGTGCATGAGGCGATCCGTGCTCGCTCCGGCCAAGGTCTTCGGCATGATCGTGTCGAAGCCTGACGGGTGGATGTTGCTGGTCACCGCGATGGAGCGACGCTCGTAGGCGGCATCGATGATCCGGTAGAACGCCTCGGCCTCGTCTTCGGTGACGGGCAGCAGGCCGATGTCGTCGATGACGATCAGGTCCGCGCGGCAGATCCGGGCGACGGTGCGGGCGGTGGAACCGTCGACCTTCGACTTGCTGATCGCGGCGGCGAGGGTCTCCAGGGTGAACCAGGACACCCGCATGTCCTTCTCGATCGCGGCCTGGGCGAGGCCCTCGGTGAAGTGGCTCTTCCCGGTCCCGGACGGGCCGGCGATCACGAGGTTCTCGGCGCGGCCGATCCATTCCAGGGTGGTCAGGGAGTTCTGGGTGGGTTCGGGGATGGTGGAGTCCTCGGCCCGCCAGGAACCCAGGGTCTTGCCGGTGGGGAAGTTCGCCGAGGACCTGCGCAGGCGGCGGGTGGCCGCGGCGCGGCCGGTGACTTCCTCGGTCATCAGCAGCCGCAACACCTCTGCGGGGTCCCAGCGTTGGGCCCGCGCGGTGGCCAGGACGTCGGGGGCTGCCTTGCGCATATAGGGCAGCCGCATGCGTCGCATGAGCTTGTCGAGTTCCTCGGGGATGGCGGGCGGGTTGGGAAAACTCATGGGGGTGCCGTTCTCTTGGATCGGATGCGGTCGAAAAGTGCTGGAGGAAAGGGAGTCGGCTACTTCCCCAGGGCCTGCCAGCCGATGGTTCCGTTCTGGACGGAGTGGGCTTCGTCCGCGCGGACGACCTCGCCGGCGGGCTTGCTGTCCGCGATGTGTCCCAGGATCGAGAGGAGGTCGCCGTCAGCGAAACGCCCGGCCGTCGCCGCGAGGCCGAGGGCCTGGTCGACGCGGTCGTTGCCCAGGACGGTGGCGAGTTCGACCGCGCGGGCCATCTTGGCGCGGATCCGGGTGGCTCCGGCGGGTCCGGCTTCCTTGAGCCAGCGCCCGGCACCCGGGCCGATGCCCACGAACGCGATCTCCGCTTCCGAGCGGGGCCGCAGCCGCGGCTGGTGGACGGACCGGCCGTCGGGGTGGTCGGGGTAGTGCTCGTCGATGATCTGCGGAAGGCCCGGAGTGGAGAGCTGGTGGCGCCAGATCTCCGACAGATCACCGGACTTGGTGCGGGCGGTGATCGACAGCTCGTCGCCGACGACCCGGCACCACACCCTCACCCCGGTATAGCCCGGCGGGGTGGAGTAGCGCACCGAGTTGAAGCTGATCGTACGGTCCGAGCCCACGAGCCGTTCCTCGCCCAGCGCGAGCGCGAGCGGTTCGACGGGCAGGACGTGCAAGGTGGTGCGTTCGATGTCGAGACGGTCGGCAGGTATCTGTCCCGTCGCCCGGTGGCGGCGCGAGTTCACCGTGTCGCACCAGGTGCGGCAAGCATCGGCGAGCTCGGCGAACGTGTCGTAGGCGGGCAGCAGATTCGCCTTCGTGGGCACCAGATCGGCCTTCGCGATCTTGACCGTGGCTTCCGCGCCGCCCTTCGATTCGGGATCGTAGGGGACGCAACTGACCACCTGGCAGCCGTAATGCCGGCCCGCGGCGACCATCTGCGGGTGGCGGACCGGGATCCCGGCGATGTGCTCGACGGTCACCGTCTTCGCGTTGTCCGTCAGCACGTAGGTCGGCGCCCCGCCGATCCGCCGCAGCGTCGTGTCCAGGCAGGCCACCAGCGTGCCCGACGTGCAGTCCCGGACCGGGAGTACGACCCGGAACCGCGACCAGGACAACCACGCGCAGAACAGCCACGTCCGGCGCCCGCCGATCCGCGGGCCCTCGCCCCAGTCGAACTGGAGCCAGCGGCCCGGCTCGGGGATCCACGGCCGATAGGTGCGGCGCTTGCCCGCCTTCCACGCGGTCTTCGCCGCGTTCACCGCCCGCCGCGTCGAGCGTGCGCTGCCCCGGTAGCCCATCTTCACCAGCTTCTCGTGGACCACATCGGCGCGGATCGTCGCCTTCGACTGCTCGACCCACTCCTCGACCTTCTCCAGGAACGCGTCGATCATCTTCGGCCGCGGCTCTCGCTCGTAAGGATTTCGCCCGCTGGCGCGGGCCTCGACATACCGCTTCACGGTCTTCGGGTCATGCCCGGTCAAGCCGGCCGCCGACCAGACCGTCCCGGTCAGGTCGTACGCCTCAAGGATCTCCATGATCTCTCTGTCAGACTTCGTCACAGGACCTCTCCGGCCGGTAGCTGGGTGCTTCGCAAACACCAGCAAACTGGACGGAGGGGTCTCCTTCAGATAAGGAAGCGATCAGGAACACCACAGGTCACACGGCCACACACCGGGAATTCCCGTGGCCATCAGCCTGGACTCGACCGGCCGCACACCTGGACTTTGCCACGGCCGCCGTCA
>NZ_JBTYMC010000528.1:0-2615 GCF_054880855.1 Streptomyces sp. S6
GGCACGAGCCCCGGCTCGTCGGCCGCCGGGCCGGTGCGCCCGCGAGTGCTCCCCGGTTCGCGTCCGAGGTGGGGGCGTGGGCGCTGCCGCTGCCCACTCTCGACCCTCAGGTCGTCGTCCGTTCCGCCCGCGCGGTGCCTCGGTACGGGCCCGACTTCCGCTACCGGCACTACGCCGCCGTCCGCAGCCTTCCCGTCGCCCTCGGGGGCGTCGCCGGGGTGGGGGCGCTCGTCGCCGCCGCGCAGGTGGCGCCCGTGCGGCGCTGGCTGTCCTCGCGCCTGGAGCCCGGGGAGGGGCCCGGCGAGGAGAAGCGGGCGCGCAGCTGGTTCTCCGTGCGGTTCGTCGGGGAGGGCGGCGGGCGGCGGGTGTTCACCGAGGTGTCCGGCGGGGATCCCGGGTACGGGGAGACCGCGAAGATGTTCGCGGAGGGCGCGATGTCGCTCGCGCTGGACGAACTGCCGCCGGTGGCCGGGCAGGTGACGCCCGTGGTGGCGATGGGGGACGCGTTGACGGAGCGGTTGCAGAAGGCGGGGATCAGGTTTCGGGTGGCGGCGCGGGTGTGAGGGGCGGGGGTTTCGGTCAGGAACTGTCGCCCGCCGGGCGGGGGCTGCGGTCGGGATCGGTCAGATCTGCCATTCCACGAGGGTGTAGATCATTCCGGCGATCCAGCCGAACCCCGCCAGCGCGGCCAGGACCAGTGCGGCGTTGACCGCCCGTTCGACGGGGCGGTCGGGGTCGGTGAGAGGCTTGGGGGCGCGGTGGCTCGTCATGGGGACCAGCCTGCCGGGGCGGGCGGGGCGCCACATCCGTACAGATACTCAGATCGACGGATGATCAGACCGGCGACGTCCGGGTGCCTGTCGCCTCCCGGAGCGCCTGTCGGCACAGCGCGTCCGCGCGGCGTGTCGTCTCCGGGAGGCGGAAGCGGGGGGTGAGGGCGAGGGTGTGGGCGCACGCGTCGTCCAGCGTGACCCGGTGGCCCACCGAGACGAACACCGGCTTCACGTCCGCGCGGGTGCGCAGCGCCCGGCCGACCTCCTCGTCGCCCGCCCTCAGGGGCGTCGAGGAGCCGCGCGCGGGCTCCGGGTCCTCGTACGTGAACGTGAACGGGTTCTTCGCGACGCCGATCGTGTGCAGGCCGGTGAGGACACCGAGGTGGCTCGCCAGTCCGAAGCGGCGGGGATGTGCGAGGCCGTACCCGTCGCACACGACCAGCCCGGGCGGGCAGGGCAAGGCATCCAGCGCCGCCGTCACCGTCGGCAGCTCCCGGAACGCCAGCAGGCCCGGCACGTACGGGAACGAGATCCTCCCCACCGCCGTGGCCTCCGCGACGACCTCCAGCGTTCCCGCGTCCAGCACGACCGCCGCCGCCGCGACGACGTCCCTCTCATCGTCGTAGGCGACGTCCACACCGGTGACGTGTCCCTCGCCGGGCGGCGGTCCCGGTTCGTCGGTCACCACCCGCGCGCGGAGGGCGTCTTGAACGGCTCGGGCGGCCTCTTCGGTGGTGGGCCAGTCGGCGGGGATCTGTACGGTCGTCATGGTGGGTCGAGGGTACGGGGTGGGGCGGTGCGAGCCGAAAGGGGTTCCCGCGGCCTTCCTGGGCCGGCCACACGGGAATCGCTGTGCAACCTTCGGACCATCTGCCGCGTCTGCACTGGAAACGGAACATTCAGATGTTCCGGACCGACTGGTTCCACGGGGGAACACATGAACTCGACACGCACTCGCACGCGCCGCGGCACGACCGCGGCCCTCACCCTGCTCATGGCGGCCGGTCTCGGCGCCGCCGGCGCGGGCGTCTCGAACGCGGGCGGCGCCGTACCGCCGACGACACGGGAGATCGCCTCGTCCACCCTCGGCGCCGACTACAGGATCACCCTGACCGCGCTGCGTTCGACGGACGACGAGTACGCCGCGTCCGTGCGGCTCCAGGTCTACACGCGGGCGGGCGGCGCCTGGAAGGAGTCGGACCGCGTGACCGTGGGCGACGTCGACGGCTGGTTCTGGTACCCGCTCACCGGCAAGGGCGCGGTCTGCCAGTTCTCGGCCGCGAGCACCGAGCCCGCGCCGCTGACCGTGAGCCTGCTGCTCACGCCCTCCCTCGGCTGCTCGGACCCGGTGCACTACGTGGTGGAGCAGGGCAGGGTCCACGCGGGCTGACCCCGCCGTCGCGCGCGGGATCAGCGTTCCAGCCGGGCGGCCCTTCCCTGTTCGCCCGCCGCCCAGCAGGTGCGGTCCGGCGCGCAGGTGACCGTGTCGAAGGAGCCGGGGTCCAGGGGGTGCCAGGTGCGGCCCGCGTCCGTGGTGACGTCGGTGCCGGTGGGGCCCACGGCCAGGGCTGCCGTGCGGGTATGGGGGAGCCAGGTGACGCCGGACCGGTAGGCCGGCGGGGGCGTGCCGGCGGGGCGCCAGGTGCGGCCTCCGTCGGTGGTGACGGCCGCCGCCTGCGGGGAGGGCTGGTCAGGGCGGTAGTCGCCGCCCACCGCGATGCCGTGGCGGGCGTCGCGGAAGGCCAGGGCGAAGACGCCGCGGGCGGGGTCGGCGGCCGGGACCGGGGTGTCGGCGGAACAGGATGTTGGACGCCCCGGACAGCTCACGTGCCTTGACGATCT
>NZ_JBTYMC010000529.1:0-2584 GCF_054880855.1 Streptomyces sp. S6
CCGCCGTCCAGCGCCCGCGCCCACGCGGCGGCGTCGACCGCGCCGAGCGCCGCCCACAGCTCGGCGTCCGCGGCGTCGGTCCGGGCGAGCAGGAGGTTGTCGCGCAGGGAGCCGACGAAGACGTGGTGCTCCTGGTTGACGAGGGCGACGTGCGAGCGGACCTGCTCGGCGGTCATCCGGGACAGCTCGGCGTCACCGAGGGCGACCCGCCCGGTGCGGGGCGCGTAGATCCCGGCGAGCAGCCGCCCCAGCGTCGACTTGCCCGCCCCCGACGGCCCGACCAGCGCCAGCCGGGTGCCCGGCGCCACCGACAGGGACACCTCGCGCAGGACGTCGACGCCCTCCCGGTACCCGAAGCGCACCGAGCCGGCGGCCAGCTCCCGCCCCTGCGGCACGAGCCCCGCCTCCCCGGCGTCCGGCTCGATCTCCCGGACCCCGACCAGCCGGGCCAGCGACACCTGCGCGACCTGGAGCTCGTCGTACCAGCGCAGGATCAGGTTCACGGGATCGACCAGCATCTGCGCGAGCAGCGCACCCGTGGTGAGCTGCCCGACACTGATCCACCCCCGCAGGACGAACACGCCGCCCAGCATCAGCACGGACGCGAGCACCGTGAGGTGTACGACGTTGATCACCGGGAACAGCACCGACCGCAGCCACAGCGTGTACCGCTCCCAGCTCGTCCACTGCTTGATCCGCAGCTCGGACAGCGCGATCCGCCGCTCCCCGAGCCGGTGCGCCTCGATGGTGCGGCCCGCGTCCACGGTCTCCGCGAGCACGGCCGAGACGGCCGCGTACCCGGCGGCCTCCGAGCGGTAGGCAGCGGGCGCCCGCTTGAAGTACCAGCGCCAGCCGGCGACCAGCAGCGGCAGGGCCAGCAGCACGGCGGCGGCGAGCTGCGGAGCCGTCACGACCAGACCGCCCAGCAGCAGCGCCGACCACAGCACGCCGATGATCAGCTGAGGGACGGCCTCACGCATGGCGTTGTCGAGGCGGTCGATGTCGGTGGTGATGCGGGAGAGCAGGTCACCGGTCCCGGCCCGCTCCAGCACGCCCGGCGGCAGCCGCACCGACCGGACGAGGAAGTCCTCGCGCAGGTCGGCCAGCATCTGCTCCCCGAGCATCGCCCCGCGCAGCCGCATCTGGTGCACGAAGACGGCCTGCACACCGAGGGCGAGCGTGAACAGCGTGACGGTGAACCCGAGCCGCAGCTCCCTGTCCCCGGCCGACACCCGCTCGACGAGGTCGCCGAGCAGCCAGGGACCCACCATCGAGGCGACCGTCGCGACGACGTTCACGACGACGAGGACCAGGAAGGCCGTCCGGTGCCTGCGCACCAGCTCGTGGACGTACGCGCGGACGGTGGCGGGCGAGCCGGCGGGCAGCGTGCTCACCGTCGCCCCGGCCGCCGGGTCGTACTGCGGTGGCTGCACGCCGATCATGCCGACTCCTCGATCTTCTCCGGCGCGGGTGCGCCGGCCTGCGACGACTCCGTCTCCCGTGTCACCACGGCCCGGTACCGTGCCTCGTCCCGCACCAGCTCCCGGTGCGTCCCGACGGCCGCGACCGCACCGTCGTCCAGCAGGACGACCCGGTCGGCGACGTCCAGCAGCAGCGGCGACGAGGTGAACACCACTGTCGTACGCCCCTTGCGCAACCCCCGTACGCCCTCCGCGACGCGTGCCTCGGTGTGGGAGTCGACGGCGGACGTCGGCTCGTCGAGGACCAGTACCTCCGGATCGGTCACCAGGGACCGTGCGAGGGCGAGGCGCTGGCGCTGGCCGCCGGAGAGGGAGCGTCCGCGTTCGGTGATGTGGGCGTCCATGGGATCGGGGGCGCCCGGCGAGCCCTGGGTGAGCGCGTCGAGGACGTCCCCGCACCGCGCGGCGGCGAGCGCGGCGTCCGCCGGCACGGCCCCCGACGACGGCACGTCGAGCAGCTCGCGCAGCGAACCGGACAGCAGCACCGGGTCCTTGTCCTGGACGAGGACGGCGCTGCGCGCGGCGTACAGCGCCAGCTCGTCCAGCGCCACCCCGCCCAGCAGCACCGACGGTCCCTCCTCGACGGAGTGCCCGCCGAGCCGCTCGGCCAGCCGCCCGGCCGCGTCGGGGTCACCGCAGACCACGGCGGTGAACATCCCGGCGGGCGCGAGGAGTCCGGAGGCGGGGTCGTACAGATCACCGGAGGGGACGGCGTCGGCGCCCGACTCGTCGACCCCTCGCTCCAACGACAGCACCCGGGCCGCCCGTTGGGCGGAGGGCCGGGAGAACGAGTAGGCCATCGCGATCTCCTCGAAATGCCGCAAAGGGTACGAAAGGATTGCCACGGAGCTGTAGACGGTGACGAGTTCCCCCACCGACACCCGCCCCTCCCGCGCCAGACCCACCCCGTACCAGACGACCCCCACGAGCAGCAGCCCCGGCAGCAGCGCCTGGAGCGCGTTGATCAGGGCCCACATCCTGGCGCTGCGGACGGCGGCGCGGCGGACCTCCTGCGAGGCGGCGCGGTAGCGGTCGAGGAACAGCTCCTCGCCGCCGATCCCGCGCAGCACCCGCAGCCCGGCGACCGTGTCGGAGGCCAGCTC
>NZ_JBTYMC010000530.1:0-2581 GCF_054880855.1 Streptomyces sp. S6
GCAGGCGAGGGCGTCCACCGGTCCGGCTTCCCCGCCCCGCCCGCACGAGGCCGAGCCGCTCCACCCGGCCGCCTCGTGCGGAGCGTGGGCGCCACTGCACCGTCGGTGGCACATCACATACCACTGCGCCTCTGCGAGCGGGTGGAACCTCACACCCCACCGCCTCGCCCTCGGCTGGTGGAACCTCACACCCCACCGTCCCTCCTCCGCCCGGTGGAACCTCACACCTCACCACCTCACCGCCCCCTCCCCCGGCCGTCCGCACACCGAAGGACCCGCCATGCCCTTCCCGCCTCCCACCACCCACGGACTCACTACCACGGACGGCCCCGGCCCGGCCCGCAGCTGGACCGTCGCCACCGCGAAGCCCGTCACCTACCGGGTCCGCTTCGCCCCCGGCGTCCTGGACCCCCGCAACCCCGCCCTCGCCCTCGCCGGACTCCCGGACCACGAGGCCGACGGCACAGGCCCGGCCCGGCGGCGGCTGCTCGTCGTCGAGGAGCACGTGGACCTGCTGTACGGCGACGCGCTGCGCGCCTACTGCGAGGTGGCACATCACACGTCATACAGCATCCACGTCCTGCCGGCGCACGAGCGGCTGAAGACGATGGACTCGGTCTACTCGGTGGTCGACGCGATGGACCGGTTCGGTCTGGACCGGCGGCGCGAGCCGGTCGTGGCCGTCGGCGGCGGGGTGCTGCTGGACATCGTCGGTCTCGCGTGCAGCCTGTACCGGCGCAGCACCCCGTACGTCCGGGTGCCGACCACCCTCATCGGGCTGGTCGACGCCGGGGTCGGCGCGAAGACCGGCGTGAACTTCGGTGGCGGCAAGAACCGCCTCGGCACCTACCACCCGGCCGTCGAGACCCTCCTCGACCCGGCGTTCCTCGCGACGCTCGACGAGCGGCACATCGGCAACGGCCTCGCCGAGATCCTCAAGATCGCCCTGATCAAGGACCGTGACCTGTTCGACCTGTTGGAGAGCAGCGGCGAGCGGCTGCTCGCCGGCCGCTTCCAGACGGACGGCCCGCTGCGGACCACCGCGCACCACGTGCTGGCCCGCGCGGTCCACGGGATGCTCGAAGAACTCCACGACAACCTGTGGGAGCACCGGCTCGAACGGGTCGTCGACTACGGCCACACCTTCAGCCCGACGCTGGAGATGCGCGCCCTGCCCGCCCTGCTGCACGGCGAGGCGGTCAACCTCGACATGGCGTTGACCACCGTGATCGCCCGTGGACGGGGCCTCATGACGGACCGTCAGTGCACGCGCGTGCTCGACACGATGCGCGCCCTGCGGCTGCCGGTCCACCACCCCCTGCTGGAGCCGGAGTTGCTCCGCTCCGCCCTCGCGGACACCGTCCGCCACCGGGACGGCATGCAGCGCCTGCCGCTGCCGGTCGGGATCGGTGACGCGGTGTTCGTGAACGACCTGACGGATCGTGAGATCACCGGCGCGGCCGAGAAGTTGGCGCGCGCCGCGAAGGAGGTGCGCTCCCATGCGTGACGCACTCGTGGTGGCCGACGTGCACGCCCCCGCCGTGGTGCACGGCGTGCACGACTCGGACGGAATCTCCCGCTGGTCCTGCCTCGCCCGGCGGACCGGACTGTACGGCGGCTGGGAGGCCGTCGAGTGGGCCTGGCTGCCGCCCGGCGGGGTCAGCGGGGAGCATCTGCACTCCCGTACCGAGGAGTTGTACTTCCTGCTCCGCGGCCGGGGCGAGATCCACCTCGACGGCACGGCGCACCAGGTGCACGCCGGGGACGCCGTCCTCACCGGGATCGGTTCCCGGCACGCGCTGCACAACACCGGGCGACGGCCGCTGTCCTGGCTGGTGGTCGAGTTGCCCGCCGTCTTCCCCCGGCCCCGCCGGTCCTCGGAGGAGGAGCATTCCGTGAACAGCATCGTCGTACGCGATCTGCGCGCCCATGGTCCGCTGGACGCCCAGAGCGTCCTCACCGGGCCGCTGCGCACCATCCATGTCCAGGACCTTCCGCCGCACGCGGGCGTGGAGTTCGCGGCGCGCGGCACCGAGCACACCGTGTTCGTGCTGAGCGGCACGGGCACCGCCCGGACGGCCGACCGCGAGGTCCGGCTGGCCTCGGGAACCGCGCTGACCCTGCCGCTCGGCGGGGCGGTGCGGCTGTGGGCCGGGGACTCCGGCCTGGAGTTCTTCCACGCCGTCCTGGACGTCCCGCTGCCGGGCGAGAACCGGGTGTGACGCCGGAGCGGGGCCCGGTACTCCCTCCGACGCAGTACCACCCACCAATCCGCTTGCCACGAAAGGACGTTGACCGTGATTGTCCACGACGGACCGCTGAGCGCCGTCCTGTTCGGGCCGGGCGAGGAGCGGGCGACCGTTCGCTGCCTCGCCCGGCGCGGGATGCTCCACAGCGAGTGCGAGGCGTTCGACGAGGTCGAGCTCTCGCCCGGCACCTGCTGGGAGCCCGCCGGCTGCGACGGCACCGAGACCGTCTGGTACGTGCTGACCGGGACGGTCCACGCCGACCGGCGTCCCGTCCCGCTCACCGCGGGCGGCCTCGTCCTCGCCCCGCACGGCGGCGCCACCGCCCTCACCGC
>NZ_JBTYMC010000531.1:0-2564 GCF_054880855.1 Streptomyces sp. S6
CGACCCGCTGGACGTCGCGGCGGCGGCCTACGTGCTGCGCCCCACCGGCTGGGTCAAACTGGTCACCGCGGCCGGCGAGGAGGCCCAGCGCGCCGACGCCGAACGCGCGGACGAGGAGAGCCGCGCCGAACTGGAGCGGCTGCGCCAGGAGTTGGCGCACGCCCAGGGTCTGGTCAAGACCGAGACCGAGGGGCTGCGGCAGGAACTCGCCGCCGCCCGGCGGGAGTCGGAGGCCATGCACCGCAAGCTGCGCTCCGCCCTCAGCGACGTCAAGCGCGGTGAGGCGGCGCTGCGCAAGATCCAGGGCGAGATCGAGGCCGTCCGCGCCGAGGGGCAGGCCCAGGTGTCCGCCGCCGAGAGCGAGTCACGGCGCGTGAAGGCCCGGCTCGGTGAGGTGGAGGCCGCTCTGGAGGCCAGCCGCCGCGCCGCCCGCGAGGGGCGCAGCGTCGAGGACATGCGCGTCCGGCTGCTGCTGGACACCGTGCTGGAGGCCGCCCAGGGGCTGCGCAGGGAGCTGGCGCTGCCGCCGGTGTCGGTGCGGCCCGCCGATTCCGTGGACGCCGTCGAACCGGGTCGGATGACCCCGAAGGACATCGCCGCGCGCGCTCTGTCGGAGCATGATCCGGCCATTCTCGATCAGCTCCTCGCGCTGCCGCAGGCCCACCTCGTGGTCGACGGCTACAACGTCACCAAGACCGGTTATCCCCAAATGCCCCTGGAGAAGCAGCGGTTGCGCCTGCTGGGCCAGCTTTCCGCCCTGGCGGCGCAGACGGGCGCCGAGGTGACCTGCGTGTTCGACGGCGCCGAACTCGTCGCGCCGGTCCTGCTCGCACCTCCGCGGGGCGTCCGCGTCCTGTTCTCGAAACCCGGCGTCACGGCCGACGAGCTGATCCGCCAGCTCGTGCGCGCCGAACCGCCGGGGCGGCCCGTCATCGTCGCCTCCACCGACCGGGAGGTGGCCGACGGCGTCGCCAAGGCCGGGGCGCGGCCGGTGGCTTCGGCGATGCTGTTGAAGCGGCTCTCCTGAGCACAGGATCTCCACACAGGGTCAAGTGGCCGTCACTGCGCGTCGGTTGAATGCAAATTATGCGTTGCGGGACCGCTTTTTTTCGCCACAGGATTTGAACTGATCACAGTCGGGTCACTAGGGTCTCGGTTCGAACCTCCGCGCGCGTGCTCGGTCAACTGTGCGGGGTGATCGGTCAAGAGAAGGAGTCCGTCTCCGTGGCGTCCCACCGTCGGCCCAAGCCGCCGTCCCGCACCCGCGTGACTCTGCTGACCACCGCAGCCGCAGCTGCCGTCGCCCTCAGCGCGAACTCCGCGAACGCGGCACCCAGCGAGAAGCCGACCAAGGACGAGGTCAAGTCGAAGGTCGACAAGCTCTACGAAGAGGCCGAGCAGGCCACCGAGGCCATGAACGGCGCCGAGGACAAGGCGGGGAAGCTCCAGAAGGAGATCTCCACCATCCAGGACAACGTCGCCCGCGGCCAGGACGAGCTGAACAAGCTGCGCGACTCCATAGGCATGGCGGCGGCCGCCCAGTACCGCACGGGCAACATCGACTCCTCCGTCCAGCTCTTCCTCTCCTCCGACCCGGACAGCTTCCTGGACCGCGCCTCCACCCAGGACCAGCTCAGCGCCCAGCAGGTCGAGGCGCTGAGGAAGATCCAGGAGAAGCAGCGCCAGCTCGCCCAGCAGCGCGCCGAGGCGTCCGGCAAGCTCGCCGACCTCTCCAGCACCCGCGCCGAGCTGTCCAAGAAGAAGCGCGAGGTGCAGGGCAAGCTCTCCGACGCGCAGAAGCTCCTCAACTCCCTGACGGCCGCCGAGAAGGCCGCGATCTCCCAGCAGGAGACCCGCGCGAGCCGGGACGCGGAGACCCGCGTCGACCTCGGGAACGTCGGCTCCGCCTCGGGCCGCGCCGCCGCCGCGTTCGCCGCCGCGCAGACGCAGCTCGGCAAGCCGTACTCCTTCGGCACCGCCGGCACCGCCACCTACGACTGCTCCGGCCTCACCTCCTGGGCCTACGGCCAGGCCGGCGTCACCATCCCGCGCACCTCCGAGTCCCAGGCCAACGCGGGCACCCGCATCTACGACGCGAGCCAGCTGCGCGTCGGCGACCTGGTGATCTTCTTCAACGACCTGCACCACGTCGGCCTCTACGCGGGCAACGGCCAGATCATCCACGCGCCGCGCACCGGCACCGTCGTGCGCTACGAGTCGATGAGCACCATCGGCGGCCCGTTCATGTTCGGCGTCCGCATCTGACGACACGGCGTTTGACCGGTCCCCCCGAACGAGTGGATTCCGACCGGTCGCGCTGACCGTCCGCCCCGCCCCCGACCTGCGTCAGGGCCGGGGCGTCACCGTCCGTGTCCGCCAAGGGTCTTTGGCCCACCCCTGCCCACAGGGCTACTGTCTGCCGCGTTTCCTCGTCCGTCAGCGGAAGGAGTGCGGCTTCCCGTGGGGTCCCATCGCAGCCTTGTACCGGCGTCCGGGTTCAACAGAGGGGCGGGCGCCGCGCTGTGCGCGCTGTCCGCCGCCGCGGCGGCCCTCGGCGCCGTCCC
>NZ_JBTYMC010000532.1:0-2535 GCF_054880855.1 Streptomyces sp. S6
CGGGGCCGACGTCGACGCCCACGCGCGGGGGTGCGACGGTGGTGCCGACGCCGCGCCTGCGGTGCAGCCGGCCCTCCAGTTCGAGCTGTTCCAGCGCCTGCCGGAGCGTGGCGCGGGCGACGCCGAAGCGGGCCGCGAGTTCACGCTCGTTGGGCAGTACCTCCCCCACGGTGAACTCCGAGTCGAGTGCTTCGCTGAGCACTGTCCTGAGGTGCCAGTACTTCGGCTCCGGCACCGTTTCCAGCTGCGTGGTCCCCACCCTGTCCTCCGCCCCGCCGCACGTATTTTCAGGCTGTTTTCGCGCCCTTGTTTATTAAAGGTTGTTTCACTTGTCAGCGACCATAGAGCCGCCTTCAACCTTGGTCAATACCAATTCCAGAAACCGCTTTCGGCCAGCGATCACGGGCCTTTCACCTCTCCGGGGGCTACCCGTCGGTAGTAATCGCTGACAAACTGTCTACGGAGTTTCGCCGCGAGCCCAGCCGAGGAGCACCCCGCATGTCCACCTCCGTCTCCTTCAAGGTCCCCTCCGCGCGGGGACCGCAGCCCGTGACCGTGTCGTACGCGCGCGTGGGGCGCGGGGAGCCGCTGCTCCTGCTGCACGGCATCGGCCACCACCGGCAGGCGTGGGACCCGGTGGTGGACATCCTGGCCACCGAACGGGACGTCGTCGCCGTCGACCTCCCGGGCTTCGGCGCCTCCCCGGCCCTCCCGGAGGGCCTCGCGTACGACCTGCCGACGACGACCGCCGTGTTCGCGGCCCTCTGCGAGGCACTGGACCTGGACCGCCCGCACGTCGCCGGGAACTCCCTGGGCGGCCTGCTGGCCCTGGAGCTGGGCCGCGAGCGCCTCGTACGGTCCGTCACGGCTCTGTCCCCCGCGGGTTTCTGGTCCGAGGCGGAACGCCGCTACGCCTTCACGCTGCTGACGACGATGCGCCGCATCGCCCTCGGCATGCTCCTGCCACTGGTGGAGACCCTCTCCCGCTCGGCGGCCGGCCGCACCGCCCTCACCAGCACCATCTACGCCCGCCCCGCCCGCCGCGCCCCCGAGGCCGTCGTCGCCGAGACGCTCGCCCTGACCGGCGCCACCGGCTTCGACGAGACCCTCCGCGCGGGCGGCTCCGTCCGGTTCACCGACGACGTTCCGGGCCTGCCCGTCACGATCGCCTGGGGCACCCGGGACCGCATCCTCCTGCGCCGCCAGGGCGTCCGCGCGAAGCACGTCATCCCCCAGGCACGCCTGATCCGCCTGCCCGGCTGCGGCCACTGTCCGATGAACGACGACCCGGCGCTGGTGTCGCGCGTGATCCTGGACGGGAGCCGCTGAGCGCCCCGGACCCCACCGCCACCCCCAGCCCCACCAGGACGCTCCCCAGCGCCTGGGCGACCCCGAAGGAGCCGGTGCCGACGGCGGGCGCGGTAGCGGCGGCGGCGACCGGGATCAGCCCGGAGAACAGCGTCGTCCGCTCCACGCCGAGCACCCGCAGCCCCCGGTACCAGCACACGAACCCGACGACGGTGACGACGACGGCCTGCCACAGCAGCGCCGCGGCCTCACCCCCGTCCGGCCGGCGCAGCCAGTCGCCGCCGTCCACGAGCACCCCCAGCGCCGCCGACTCCAGCGCCGCGACCCCGCACACCGTCGCCGACGTCAGCAGCGGCCCCAGCACCCGCAGCACCGGCACCGCCAGCACCGCGAACCCCACCTCGCCGACGAGCGCGAGCCCTGAATACCCCAGCCCCGCCCCGTCGGTACGGCCCCAGCCCTGCACGGCGAAGGCGCCCGCAGCGACCAGGAACGCGCCGCACAGGACGGGCGGGCGGGGACGGCGGCCCTCCGCGAGGGGCGCCAGGACGGCGACGACGACCGGGGCGCAGCCGACGAGGACGCCGGGGACGGCCGGTTCGGCGGAGCGCTCCGCGGCGAGGACGGCGAGGTTGAAGCCGACCATGCCGACGCCCGACAGGAGGGCCGTACGCAGCCACTGACGGGCCGTGAGGAGCCGCAGGCGCTCCCGGGCGCCGTGCCGGGCGAGCGGGGCCAGCAGGAGCAGCGCGAGGCCGTAGCGCAGGGCCTGGCCGCCCGCGTACGGGTAGTCGCCGAGGACGCTGTTGGCGGTGAAGGAGGCTCCGACGAGGAGACAGGCGGACGCAGCGAGAAGCGCGCCGCGCGCGGGGGCGGGGTTCATGAGGGCGACGCTAGGGACGGCGGCGGCCTTGGTTAAGGTCCACTTCCATGGCGTCATCGGGGACCGGTCCGGGCGGAGCGTGGGACGTGCTGCGGGGCGCCGTCGGCGCACCCGCGCGCACGCGTGGACGTGCGGTTCAGGAGGCGCTGCGGGAGGCGATCCGCGCGGGACGGCTGGCTCCGGGGACGCGGCTGCCGTCGAGCCGGGACCTCGCGGGCGATCTGGGGGTGTCACGCGGGCTGGTGACGGAGGCGTACGAGCAGTTGACGGCCGAGGGGTACCTGCGCAGCGGGCGCGGCGCCGGGACGTGGGTCGGGGACGCCGTGCGGGCGGCGGCGCCCCAC
>NZ_JBTYMC010000533.1:0-2515 GCF_054880855.1 Streptomyces sp. S6
GCGGGGACGCCGGGCGGCCGGTCGAGGGGGACGAGGCAGCGCAGCAGTGCGACGGCCTCCCCCACCCGTTCCTCGCCGCCGGCCCGCAGCGCCGCCGCTGTCCCCGACCACACCTGCGCCCACTGCTTGCGTCCGGCGTCGTCCAGCACGACCGGCTCCCCGAGCCCCGCGCCGGTGCGCGGTGACCGGGCGGTGCGGTACGGGTGGAGGTCCTCCAGCGGGACGAGGGGGGCGGCGTCCACGAGTCCCGGCAGGGCGTGCGCGGGCAGCCAGGCGGGCGACGCGGACCAGGCGCCGACGCCGGGTTCGGGGTGCACGACGACGTCGGCCTCACCCGTCGCCCTGATCCTCAACCGGCCTTTCCCGTAGGTGACTTCGGCGTCGCCGTCGGTCCGCAGCGCGCCCAGCGACGGCAGCACGAGCAGGCCCTCGCGGGCCGTGAGCCGGGAGGTGAAGTCGAGCCCGGCGCGCACGGCGCAGGCGGCGGCGAGGGCGGCCAGGTGTCCGAGGTGGCGTCGATCGCCCGAGTCGAGGGTGCGGAGGGTGTGCCAGGCCCAGGATCCGGTGAGGGGGTGCAACAGGAGGTCCCGGGTGGGGAGTCGCCGGTCCGCCTGTGTCAGCAGCGCCCACGCCTCCCGTACCGACGGTTCGTCACCCGCCGTCTCCAGCACGGCGCGGACGACGGCCAGTTGCCGGGTGTGCTGGTCGCGGACGAGGGCGTGCAGGGTGGCGGGGTCGGCGGCGGTGCGGCCCAGGGCGGTGATCGCCGCGTCGGAGAGGGTCATGGTGTCCTCCCGGCGGTAGCGGTGAGGCGGTGGGCGGCGTGGTGGATGAAGTGCTGGAGGTCGGCGCAGTAGACGGAGGGGTTGCGAAAGCCGTGGCCCGCCCGGTAGCGGTGGGCGTAGTGGCCGGCTCCGCAGACGGTCAGCAGGGGGCAGGCCCGGCACTCGGCGGCCAGGCTCTCCGCGCCGGCCTGCCGGTCCGCGACCGCCGGGTGGCGCAGGGCCTCGTCGAAGGGGTGCCGGAAGACGTCGAGCCCGGTGCGGGCGGCTCCGTCGTAGGCGGACTTGAGGGCGTCGACCTGCTCGATCGTCCCGTCGGTCTCGACGACGACGGCGTCGAAGGGTTCGAGTCCGAGGGCCTCGGTGCGGGCGCCTCGGCCCAGCAGCAGGGCGAGGCACGCCTCGAAGAGCCGCACCCGGGTCTCCCGCCGTCCGGCGTCCCACCAGCGGTCGAAGACGTCCGCGAGCCACGGGCCGTAAAGGCCCAACTGGTCCGGCGGGGCGGACCAGTTGCCGTGCGGGAGGAGCAGGTCGAGGGCGGGGGGCGACAGGGCGACGAGCGAGTCGTACGTGCGGACCGGGTCGAGCGTCGGGTCGACGACCGTCAGGATCCCCCCGTAGACGTGCGGGAAGCGTTCGGCGAGGAGCCGGGTGCCCCGGATCGCGGCGGGCCAGGAGGGGCGTCCGGCGTGGTCGACGCGGCGCGCGTTGTGCGCGGCGGTGCCGCCGTCGAGGCTGACGCCGACGCGGATCCCGGCGTCGGCGAGAACGGTGAGGCGGCGTGCGGTGAGGAGGGTGGCGTTGGTCTGGACGACCGCGCGCACCGCGCAGCCGTGCGGGACTCGCGCGCGGACGAGGCCGGTGAAGCGGGCGAGGGTGTCCGCACCCGCGAGGAGGGGTTCGCCGCCGTGCAGCACCAGGGAGATCTCGGCGAGCCGGTGGGTGCGGGCGTGCTCGGCGATGCGCGTGGCCGCCTGGTCCAGGACGTCCTCGGAGGCGCGCGCGGGCCGCTCGCGCCAGGTGTCGTCCGGGCCCTCGTACAGGTAGCAGTAGGTGCAGGCGAGGTTGCAGCGGCCGTGCAGTTTGACGATGAACTGCCGGAAAGGGACCGCCAGTCGTGGCGGGGCAGCCGTGCGTCCGGTCACTCGGCACCCCCCATGTGTGCGCGGCGGCACACCACTTCGTGTTCCCGGCATCCGGCCGGACACACCCTCCACCACGCGGATCTGGCCGATTCACGCGGGCGTGTCGACCGAAAGATTCCTGCTGTGGCGTGCCGCCGCGAGCCGACGTCTCACAGCGCGCCGCTTCACAGCGCGCTGACGAACCCCCACAGCATCTCGCTGGGCCGGGCCGCGCGGTCCCTGAGGTCGTCCACCAGTTCGCGCAGCACCGGGTGGTCGACGTTCTTCAGCTCCTCCAGGTCGAGAGTGAGCAGATCGGGCAGTTCCGTGTGCGTGACGTTCATGTTCCGTCCCTCGCTCAATCCAGCGCCGCGAGGCGCTCGGCCGTGTCCTGCGGTGTCGGGCTGTCCGGGACGACGCTGTCCTCGGGCAGTCGCGCCCACTCCCCCCGCGCCGCGCGATACGCCTCCCGGGCGGCGCGGGGCCGGGTGGCCGCTTCATAGGACATACCCCGCCAGTGGTGTGCCTGCGCACGTGTCCTGACGGCTTCCTGGCGGCGCCGCTCGGTCCCGGCCGCGCCCTCCGCTTCCCGGGCCGCCTGTGCGGCGT
>NZ_JBTYMC010000534.1:0-2514 GCF_054880855.1 Streptomyces sp. S6
CTGCTGATCATGTCCCTGCGCGACCACGCGCACGCCAAGGCGCCCTACCTGCTCGCGGGCGGCGGCAAGACGGCGGAGGGCGAGGAGAAGGCGTCCGAAGAGGCCCTTAAGCCGCCGCAGGCCTGACGGTCGTCACCGCCGACCTCATCCAGCACTACGGCTGGCGGGCGACCTGCGGGATCACCGTCCTCGCCGGCCTCACCCAGCTCGCCCTCGGCTGTCTGCGCGTGGCGCGCACCGCCCTCGCCGTCAGCCCCGCCGTCGTCCACGGCATGCTCGCCGGCATCGGTGTCACCATCGCCGTCGCCCAGCTGCACATCGTCCTCGGCGGCAGCCCGCAGAGCTCCGTCCTGGACAACGTCCGCGCCCTGCCCGCCCAGCTCGCCGGGCTGCACCCGGCCGCCGTCGCCGTGAGCGTGCTCACGCTGGCGCTTCTGCTGCTGTGGCCGAGGATCCCCGGGCGGGTCGGGCGGCTGCTGCGGAAGGTGCCCGCCGCTCTCATCGCCGTGACGGGTGCCACCGCCGTCGCCTCGCTCGCCGGGCTGACGCTCCCCAAGGTCGACCTGCCCTCCTGGTCGAGCCACGCGCTGGCCGGGATGCCGGAGGGGCCGGTGCTCGGGATCGGGGCCGCCGTGCTCACGGTCACGCTGGTGTGCAGCGTGCAGTCGCTGCTCGGGGCGGTCGCCGTCGACAAGATGATCGCCTCACGGCAGGTGTCCGCGCCCGTCGCCGGGGGCGGCCCCGTGCCCCGGCCGACGCCCCCCGCCCCGCGCGTGGGCCGCTCCGACCTGAACCGCGAACTGCTCGGCCAGGGAGCCGCGAACATCGTCTCCGGAGCCCTCGGCGGACTGCCCGTCGCCGGGGTCGCCGTCCGCAGCTCGGCGAACGTGCACGCGGGGGCGGTCAGCCGGAACTCCACGATGCTGCACGGCGTTCTGGTGGTAGTGGCCGCGCTGCTGCTGGTCCCGGTCCTGGAGCTGATCCCCCTCGCCTCCCTCGCCGCCCTGGTCATGGCCGTCGGGGTCCAGATGGTGTCCCTGCACCACATCCGTACGGTGACGCGCCACCGCGAGGTGCTCGTCTACGCCGTGACCACCCTCGGCGTGGTCCTCCTCGGTGTTCTGGAGGGCGTGCTCCTCGGGATCGCCGTCGCGGTCGCCGTCGCCCTGCGCCGCCTCGCCCGCACGCGCATCACGCACGCCGAGGAGGACGCCGTCCACCACGTCCGCGTCCGGGGCCAGCTGACCTTCCTCGCCGTGCCCCGGCTCAGCCGCACCCTCCACCTCGTCCCCCAGGGGGCCCACGCCGTCGTCGAGCTGGACGGCTCCTTCATGGACCACGCGGCGTACGAGACCCTCCAGGACTGGCACAAGACGCACACCGCCCAGGGCGGCACCGCCGACCTCTCCGGCCGCCGCGCACCCTCGGCCCCGACGGAGTGCCACTGCCGGCCCTGGACACCGTGGCGCAACCACCAGTGCGGCAGCCTGATGCCGACAGCGCCGGAGGGGGGCGGGGCTTCGGGGCTGGGGGCCGTTCTCTCCGAGGGCGAGCAGCGGGCGGGCGGCGCTTTGAGGGCGGGGGACGGTGGGGGTGGGCGGGCCGGGTTCCTCGCCGGGGGTGGATACGCGGGTGCTCCGGCCGGGGGCGGGCACACCGGTCCCCTCGCCGGGGACGGGCACACCGGCTCCCCCGCCGGGGGCGGACACGCCGATCCCCTCGCCGAGAACGGACACGCCGGCTCCCCCGCCGAGAGCGGACACGCCGGGTTCCTCGCAGGGGGCAGACACGCCGGTCCCCTCGCCGAGGGTGCACACACCGGCTCCCCCGCAGGGAGTGGGCACGCTGGTGCTCCGGCCGAGAGCGGGCACGCCGGCTCCCCCGCCGAGGGCGGACACGCCGGCGCTCCGGCCGAGTGCGGACAGGCCGGGTTTTTCGCCGGGAACGGGCACGCGGATGCCCCGGCCGAGAGCGGACAAGCCGAGTTCCTCGCCGGGGACGGGCACACGGGTGCCCCGACCGAGGGCGCGCACGCTGGCTCCCCCGCCGAGGGCGGACACGCCGGTGCTCCGGCCGAGTGCGGACACACCGGTCCCCCGGTCAGGGACGGGCGCGCGGGCGGGCCTGCCGGGGGCGGCCGGACGGGAGGCCCTGTCGGAGGCGGCCCCTCGGGAGGCCCTGTCGGGACCGGCGGCGCGAGCAGGTCCACCGGCACTGGCCGAGGGAGCAGCCCTGTCGGGACCGGCGGCGCGAGCAGGTCCACCGGCACTGGCCCGGGGAGCGGCTCTGCCGGAACCGGCCGGACCGGAGTCCCTGGTGGGACCGGCCTCACCGGCCTCACCGGCCTCACCAGTACCCCCGGCGCCCCCGGCGCCCTCGGTACCCCCGGCGCCCCCGGCACCCCCCCCTCTACGTCGTTGCACTGCTGTGGCAGGAGACAGGCGGGCTGGCCGAGGGCCAGGCCCGAAGCCTGTGCCGGGACCTGGAACGCCTGTCCCTGCTCGCCGTCGATCC
>NZ_JBTYMC010000535.1:0-2513 GCF_054880855.1 Streptomyces sp. S6
GGCGGGGGCCCGGAGCGGGCGACAGCGGCCTGGGCCAGCCGGGCTGCTGTCGCCCGGTCCGCGGTCGCGGCGGCTTCGCGTGCTTCGATCACGTGGCTGATGGCCCGTAGGGAAGCCTGGCTTTCGGCTTGGGCGACGCGGAGGTCGGCCGCTGAACTGGTGATTCGGTCTAGGTCGTAGAAGGCCGGCGGGTGGCCGGGCCGGGTGAGGGCGTGCAGGCGGTTCTGGTGCACGGTCACGGCATTGTCGGTGACGGCCAGGGTCGAGCGGATGTGCATGGCCGAGCGCAGGAGCGGGTCCTCGGTCGGAAGGCGGACGGCGAGGGTTTCCAGGGCGTCGATGGGGAGGCCCCAGGCTTTCTCGATCAGGGCTGTGGCCTGGTCGAGTGCGGTGGTGTCGGGCATGGCGGGACTCCCGGCGTTCGGAGGTGCTGTCTCAAGCAGAAGCGGACGGCCGGGGCCAGGTGGTCAGCGGCTGCGGCGCGGGTTCGAAGAACTGGTCTGGGGGCCGGTTCCGAGGACAGGTGCGGGGTTCGGCCGGTGCCGGCCGGGGAGGTCCGTGAGGCTGTGGGCCGCCATGACCCTGAGGTCGGCGGCGGTTCGCGGGAGGCGTGCGGCGCGGTGGACGGCCTGGGTGACAGCGGTACGGCGTACGTCGAGCGGGGTCGGAGCGCGGGAACCCCGAGGGGCGGAGGGTGCCTGGGTGTCCGCCGGGCGGACGGGAGTGAGCGTCGCCAGGTCCGTCATCCTGTGGTCGAGGTGGTGTCGCTCGCGTAGCACGGGGGTGGGGTCGGTCATGGCGGCTGCCGTCGCGGCGATGAGGTGGGACGGGGTGTGGGCGGTGAAGGTCGCCTCGGCGCGCGTTTCCCAGCCCGGCGGGCCGGCCCACAGCGTGAAGACTTCGTCGTCCCAGCCGGAGCGGCGCCGGTCGATCAGGATGCCTGCCTGCCCGTCAGGGGCGATGATCTCGACGGTGCCGCGTTCGGCTGCGCCGCTGCGGGTCCAGCCGGCATCGGTCAGTGGCTGGGCGGCGTCGGCCCAGTACATCGAAGGGTTCGCGAGGAAGCGGCCGTTGCCCTCGTCGGGGTCGGATGCGGCGTAGTCCTGGGCCAGGGCGGTGGTGAGGCCGGCGACGATCTCGGCCGGGGTGACGTGGTTGAAGGTGGCCGTCCAGCGGGGTGCGGCCACGGCCTCCTCGGCGGCGGAGATCTTCCACAGGTCGAAGTCGTCGCCGAACCAGCCGATGCGGATCCTCTGGTCGGGCGAGGTGACCAGGAGCTGGCAGGGGCCTTCGTCGAGGTGGTGGTGCGGCCAGTGGGCGACGGGGGCGAAGCCCGCTTCGCCGCTTCCGTTGGAACCGGCCAGGTACAGAGGGCTGACCAGTACTTCCTCGTAGGGATCGTACTGGCCGTGAGGCTGCGTGCTCACAGGGGGAACTCCGGGATGCAAGAGGGGGACGCGTCCGCGTGCGCGGAGCAAGGGGCTGCTCGGCCGCATGCGGGCGCTGGGGTGAGGCGGGGATGCGGCGGGTTCTCGGCGGCATCCGGGTCACCGGATCCGGGAGGGCGCGGACTGCGCGGTGACGGCCGCCGGCACCTGTGGCTGGGGCTGGGGTGCGTGGCTGAACAGGACGTTCGGTGCGATGGTGCTCCGGCGCAGGGCTGCTGCGGTGCGGACGCGGTCCGGCTCCGGCGGGGCACCGGTGCGAGCGTGGGTGACCTCCGTGACCGGGGCCTGGGGTGCGGGGTGGCTGTGTGCGGCGGTGGTGTCACTCCAGTGCTCGACTGCCGCGTAGACGGGGCCCAGGGCTCGTCCGGCGTCCGTCAGCGCGTAGGGGTTGCTGTAGCGCGGCCCGGTCTGGGTGATCAGGCCGTCAGCCTCGAGACGGCGAAGCCGCGGGAGCACGGTGCCCGGGGCCAGGCCGGCCTCCTCGGCGATGTGACCGAAGCGCATGGGCCCGTTCGCGTCGAGGGCCCGGACGACGGCGGTCGTATGCCGCAGGTGCAGACGGCGGACGGCGTCCTCGACGCGTTCGGCACCGGCCGTCTCACCGAGCGGCAGATTGTTCCGGGACCAGTCCGCGAGAGCGCTGTGCACCCAGTGCAGGGATTCGCCCGCACTGCTGAGCTGGTACGGGGCCCGGAAGCCGTTGGCGCGGGTGAGCAGTCCGCCGGCATGCATCTGGGCCAGCCGCGCGCTGAGGTACGTCTCTGTGACGAAGGGCAGTCGGGCGGAGATCTCCCGCACGCGCAGGGCGCCGCCCTCCTGCGCGAGGGTCTGCACCACCCAGGTGGTCCACTTCGGGGCTATCAGGGACAGCGCGTCCTCGACGCGCTGGGTGTTGACGGAGCCGATCAGGGCGGCGGAGGGCTGGACGGTGGTGGACATGGGAAGCGCCCTTCTTCGGGAGGTCAGCGGGATCGGGAAGGCCGGGTGGCCGGGCTCGCGGCGGGTTCGGTGGGCGGGGCGGCGGTGGCGGCGACTGCCGCTGTGCTGCTGCGGCCGAGGGCGGCG
>NZ_JBTYMC010000536.1:0-2512 GCF_054880855.1 Streptomyces sp. S6
GGCAGCGGCGGCGCCCAGTCCCTGCCCGGCGCGGGCGGCGACCAGCTGCCAGGGCGTCTGGGCCAGCCCGCCGGCCAGCGAGCACGCCCCGAAGACGGCCAGGCCCGCCATGAACATCCGGCGGTGCCCGTACAGGTCGCAGGCGCGGCCTCCCAGTAACAGGAGTCCGCCGAAGGTGAGCGCGTAGACGTGCACGACCCACGACAGGTCGAGCGGCGCGAATCCGAGCGCGGTGCGGATCGCGGGCAGGGCGACGTTGACCACGGACATGTCCAGGGCGAAGACGAACTGGGCGACGGCTGCGGCGGCCAGGATCAGGTGGGGCCACCCTCGCGAGTTTTTATACATGTAAGAAAGGTAGTTACGGGGGCGTGCCGCTGTCGACCCCTGGGGGATGATGACGGGCATGCCTGAACCGTCCGCACCGCGCAAAGCCCTTGGCCGGCCTCCCCGGATCTCCCGTGAGGAGGTCATCGGGACGGCCCGTCGGATCGTCGACCGGGAAGGTGTCGACCGGCTGACCATGCGGCGGCTGGCCACGGAGATCGGCAGTACGCCGATGGCGCTCTACCACCACGTCCGCAACAAGGAGGAACTCCTCGTCCTGCTGCTGGACGACTACGCCACGCGTTCGCTGCACCGGCCCGAACTGCCTTCGCGGCCCCGCGAACGGGTCGTCGTCGCCGCCGCCGCGATCCATGACGCGCTCGCCGCCTGCCCCTGGATCGTGGAGGTGCTGACCGCCGACGATCTGATGTCCGCGTCCGCCCTGTGGTTCGTCGAGCAGATCGTCGACGGCCTGATCGAGGGCGGCCTCTCCCCCGAGCAGGCCGTCCACGGCTACCGCGCGATCTGGTACTACACCGCCGGTGAGATCGTCGTCCGCACCACAGCGGCCCGCCGGCGTGCGGACGACGGCCGTACGACCTACCGGGAGCAGGTCTTCACCGGTCTCGACCCGGACGAACTCCCCCGCCTGGCACAGGTCGCGGACCGCTGGGGGCCGCTGACCGCCGAGGACACGTACTTGGAGGGGCTGCGTTCGCTGGTGGACGGTCTGCTGACCGCCCGTTGACCGGTTCGGCGGGAGGAGCCTGGCTCTGGCGACGCGATCCGGGACCGGACTCGCTCAGGAAGCCGCACGGTTCTCCACGGCGGGGCAACGGGTGCCCCGTGGGGGAACCACCAGGTCGGTGAGGTAGCTGTCCACGGCGTCCGTCATGCACGAACCCTTGGTGACGCTGCCGTGGCCCTGGCCCTCGTAGGTGAGGAGCGCGCCGCCGCGGCCCAGTTGGCGGGCCACCGAGGCGGCCCACGGGTAGCCGGTGGCGGGGTCGTGCAGCGCGTTGGACACCAGGATCGGCGGAGCGCCGTGCGCGTCAAGGGGGTGCTGCGGGTTGGCGGTCGGTGTGCCGAGGCACGCCGCCACCATGTGGAGCGGCAGCAGGTACGGCAGGTCGGGCGCGGTCGTCCTCATCATGGTGACGAGGGAGGCGTACTCCTGGTGGTCGCGTACCGGGAGGCGCCAGTCCGAGCAGAAGAGCGCGACGGCCGGGGGCAACGGGAGTCTCGTGGTGGGCGACGCCGGCAGCGGCTCGCTCGCGGCCATCCTCGCGATCTCCGTGGCCAGGCCCGCGTGGTCGGGCTGGTAGAACTTCCGGAACGCGACCCTGTTGACCAGGTCCGAGGAGGACAGCGCGGTGCCCGGCTTCTTCGGGTCCTCCAGTTCACCCCGCCCGGCCCGGACCAGCAGGCCCTGCCAGACGGCGTGGACGTCACGGCCGTGCAGCGCGCACCGGGCGGCGCCGTCGCACCACTTCACGAACTCCCGGAACGAGTCCTGTGCCGTGACCGCCTCCGCCCGCAGGAATGCGCGGGTGGACGCGACGCTGTGGTCCATGACGCTCTCCAGCACCACCGCGCGCACCCGGTGCGGATACGTCTCGGCGTACTGCGCTCCGAGCAGCGTGCCGTAGGAGCTGCCGTGGAAGGTCAGTCTCCGCTCACCGAGGGCAGCGCGCAGGGCGTCCAGGTCCCGGACCGTCTGGACGGTGTCGAGGTGGTCGAACACGGGGCCGGTGCGGGCCCGGCAGTCGGCACGCAGCCGGCTGTTGTACGCCAGGGTCGCCTCGAAGTCCGCCTGGCTCCTCATCTCCGGTGACGGCCGCTCGGCGAGCAGGTCACCCGAGCAGGTCACGGGGTTGCTGCCACCCACGCCGCGCGGGTCGAAGCTGACGATGTCGAACCTGCGGCGGACCTCCGGACTGAACCGGCCGATACCACCCACCACCCGGTCCACACCCGAGTCCCCCGGCCCGCCCGGACCGAACACCATCGCACCGACCCTCGCACCGGGGTCGGTGGCCTTGCGGCGGGCCACAGCCAGATCGAACCGTGGCCCGTCCGGGCGGGCCCAGTCGACCGGCACGGACAGCGCGGCGCACTCCGCTCCCGGGTTCTCCGGGTCGTCACACGGCGCCCAGCGCAGGGCCCCGGTGCCGGACGGCGACGC
>NZ_JBTYMC010000537.1:0-2500 GCF_054880855.1 Streptomyces sp. S6
AGGTCTGCGGGGACCTCGGGGTGGTCCGGGTTGGCGCGGATCAGGCGGGTGGCGGGGGTGTGGCGCGGATTGGGTGACTCGGCAGATTCGGCTCCGGGTATCTGGTCGGCGCCCAGGCCGCCCGCCTCAGCGCGGCCCTCGACACCCCGCACGCCCCGGCCCTGCCCGACCTCGGCCTCACCCTCGCCGTCCACCGCGCCGCCCTCGACCACCGCGCCGCCCTCGTCGCCACCGACACCGCGCACCTGCGCACGGCCCTGTCCGCCCTCGCGGCCGACGGCTCCCTTGTCACCGAGGCCCCAGGCGACGGCGGGCTCGCGGTGGTGTTCTCGGGGCAGGGGGCACAGCGGGTCGGGATGGGGCGGGAGCTGTACGAGACGTACGGGGTGTTCGCCGCCGCCTTCGACGAGGTGTGCGCCGGATTTGGTGAAACCGGCTTTAGGAGAGCCGTGCTCGGAGGTTCGGCGGAGGATCTGTCGGCGACCGGGCTCGCGCAGCCCGCGCTGTTCGCCGTCGAAGTGGCGCTGTTCCGGCTCGTGGAGTCGTGGGGGGTGCGCCCGGACGTCGTTCTCGGGCATTCGCTGGGCGAGTTGACGGCGGCGTACGTGGCGGGGGTGTGGTCGCTGGAGGACGCCTGTCGGGTCGTCGCCGCGCGGGGTCGGCTGATGCAGGGGCTGCCGTCCGGTGGCGCGATGTGGGCCGTCGAGGCCGAGGAGTCCGAGATCGCCGGGGCGCCGGGCGTGTGGCTGGCGGCTGTCAACGGGCCGCGTGCCGTGGTGCTTTCGGGCGAGGAAGCGGCTGTGCAGGAGGCGGCCGATGCGTTCGCCGCCCGGGGCCGCCGGGTCAAGCGCCTCGGCGTGAGTCACGCCTTCCACTCGGGCCTCGTGGAGCCGATGCTCGACGAGTTCGCCCAAGTGCTCGCCGGGGTGTCCTTCGGCGACCCGGTGATGCCGGTGGTGTCGAACGTGACGGGCGAGGTCGCGGGGGAGGAGCTGACGACCCCCGAGTACTGGGTGCGCCACGTCCGCGCGGCCGTCCGCTTCGCCGACGGCGTGCGGGCCGTGGCCGGGCTCGGTGTCTCCACGGTCCTCGAACTCGGGCCGGACGGCTCACTCACCGGGTTGATGGCGGATCTGGTCGCGTTGCCCGCACTGCGCCGGGACCGCAGCGAGCCCGAAGCACTGCTCGCGGCGCTCGGAGAGGCGCACGTCCACGGCGTCGCCGTCGACTGGCGCGCGGTCTTCGAAGGCAGCGGCGCCCGCCGCACCGACCTGCCCACCTACCCCTTCCAGCACCGCCGCTACTGGCCCGCGCACGCCGCGATCCCCGCAGGCGCGCTGGCCGCCGCCGGAGTCGGCGCCGCCGACCACCCGATCCTGCGGACCTGGATCACCTCGCCCGAGACCGGCACGGTGATCGCCACCGGCCGCATCTCACGCGCCACCCACGCCTGGATCGCCGACCACGGCGTCCTCGGCACCCCCCTCCTCCCCGGCACCGGCTTCGTCGACCTGGTCTGCTGGGCCGGCGAACGCCTGGGCTGCCCCGAGCTGGCCGAACTGACCCTGGCCACCCCGCTGGCCCTGACCGACGAAGCGGGAGCCGATCTCCGGCTGACCGTGGGGGAGCCGGATGAGGACGGGCGGCGCGCGGTGGCCGTGCACTCCCGCACCGCCACCGATGACGACACCCTGCCCTGGACCCGGCACGCCGAGGGCCACCTCGTCCCGGCCACCGACAGCACCGGCGACACCTTCACCCTCCCCGACACCGGCGCCGAGTCCTTCCCACTCGACGGCTTCTACCCCGGCCTGACCGACGCCGGCTTCGACTACGGCCCCGCCTTCCAGGGCCTGCGCACAGTCCTGCGCACCCCCGACGGCACCCTGTACGCCGAGGCCGAACTCCCCGAGGACGAGCGCCCCGACGCCGCCCGCTTCGCCCTGCACCCGGCACTCCTGGACGCCGTCCTGCACGCCCTCGGCGTCGACCTCCCGACCGGCGGCGCCCCCCGGCTGCCGTTCGCCTGGACCGGCGTGCGGATCCAGGCGGCCGGTGCCCACGCCGTGCGCGCCCGCATCGGCAGGGGCGCCGACGGGACGGTCAGCGTGGACGCGGTCGACGCGGAGGGGGCGCCGGTCGTCACCGTGCGGGGCCTCGTCCTGCGGGAGACCCTGCCCGCCCGGACCGATGGGGACCCGCTGTACCGGATCGCCTGGACCCCGCTGCCCCTGGCCGAGGGACTCGCCCCCGCCAGCACGGCCACCCTCGCCACCTGGACGGACGAGGAGGTGGACGCCGTCGTCGCCGAGTGCCCCGACGGCGACCTCGCGGACGTCACCGGACACGTCCTCGAACTCCTCCAGCGCTGGCTGGCCGACGAACGCGCCGCCAACGTACCGCTGCTCCTCGTGACCCGGCGGGCGGCCACCGTCCCGGTCGCCGGGCTCCTCACCGAGGCCGTTCCCACTTTGCCCGACGCCGCGCACGCCGCCGTCGC